>NZ_JASJXJ010000408.1:0-202 GCF_035018685.1 Cryobacterium sp. RTC2.1 | reverse complement strand
TTCTCCGCGGTGATCGCCCGGTCCAGATCGCCCAGGCCCTTCCGGAGCGAGTCCGCCTTCTCAACACTGAGCCAGCCCTCGCGAGGGCCCGGCCGATCGGCGCGTGCCACGGCGGAACCGCGGCAGCAGGAACCGGCGGGTCGACTGGCGGCAGGTCTGGAGCGGCCTCGTTGAGGGGCGGAGTCCCGTCGAGTAACTTCTG
>NZ_JASJXJ010000407.1:0-203 GCF_035018685.1 Cryobacterium sp. RTC2.1 | reverse complement strand
AGGAGGATTGCGCCTGCGGCGAGAATTCTTGGCGTGAGGCGTCTGGAGTGTGCCCAACTCCAGGCCAGGTAGACGATAGTGGTGATGGAGATGGTAGTGGTGACAGCGATGCCGTATGCGGAGGCTAACGCGGCGGATCCTCGGAAGCCAATTGTCACGGCGAGCACAGCAAGTGCAAGTAGGACGTTGATGGCTGGAACGTA
>NZ_JASJXJ010000406.1:0-206 GCF_035018685.1 Cryobacterium sp. RTC2.1 | reverse complement strand
GTCGGCATCACCAACCAGCGCGAGACCGCCGTGGTCTGGGACCGCACCACCGGGCTCCCCGTCTACAACGCGATCGTGTGGCAGGACACCCGCACCCAGCCCATCGTCGACCGCCTTGCCGCCACCGAAGGCGTCGAACGCTTCAAGAAGCAGGTCGGCCTGCCGCTCGCCACGTACTTCTCGGGCACGAAGATCGTCTGGATCCT
>NZ_JASJXJ010000405.1:0-209 GCF_035018685.1 Cryobacterium sp. RTC2.1 | reverse complement strand
TTCTCCGCGGTGATCGCCCGGTCCAGATCGCCCAGGCCCTTCCGGAGCGAGTCCGCCTTCTCAACACTGAGCCAGCCTTCTCGCAACGCCCGGCCGATCGGCGCGTGCCACGGCGGAACCGCGGCCGCAGGCACCGGCGGGTCGACTGGCGGCAGGTCTGGAGCGGCCTCGTTGAGGGGCGGAGTCCCGTCGAGTAACTTCTGCGCCTC
>NZ_JASJXJ010000404.1:0-211 GCF_035018685.1 Cryobacterium sp. RTC2.1 | reverse complement strand
TCCCCTCCACCGTCGGGATGAAACAACGAATCAACGTCGAAACGTTCCCCTCCGGAATCGTTCGCGTCGTCGCGAAAATCGGATTCCTTGAGCAACCCCGGATGACAGAACTCCTGACCGAAGCTCACACCGTTGACAAGACAGCGCTAGTAAATTTCGCTTCCTCACGCGCAACATTCTTCATTTCCACCCCAGTACCCCGCTACAACCG
>NZ_JASJXJ010000403.1:0-214 GCF_035018685.1 Cryobacterium sp. RTC2.1 | reverse complement strand
GTTCGACTTGCATGTGTTAAGCACGCCGCCAGCGTTCGTCCTGAGCCAGGATCAAACTCTCCGTAAATGTTTGATTGACTAACCAAGCAAGCCTGGCGTCACATCTAGTGTGCCGAGCCGCCGGAATGGGCGAACACGACACAAGTTTGAAACTGACAGAACAAATCATTACTGACTTGCTTTGTTGTTATAAATGTTTTCCAAAGGAATCTCC
>NZ_JASJXJ010000402.1:0-215 GCF_035018685.1 Cryobacterium sp. RTC2.1 | reverse complement strand
CGCGTGATCGCTTGTCGGCCGAAATGGCCTAGGTCGGCGTAGAGGGCTTCGGCTCCCGTAACGGCCAGAACGATCGCGCCGAGGGCGAAGAATGCTGTCCCGGGCTGGTCGATGAAGAAAAGTACAACCCAGTGCGGTGAGAGCGCTTGAAGGACCGCGGGGTCCTCCAGGATCGATGCGCCACCCGTCACTGCGAGGACAAGAAACCAGAGCAA
>NZ_JASJXJ010000401.1:0-221 GCF_035018685.1 Cryobacterium sp. RTC2.1 | reverse complement strand
CGGCGGTTCGTGGTCGATTCCCGGCCCGATACGGCAGCATGGACCCCATGCAGGCCAACTCAGAGTTCAAGCCGGAGCTCTTAGAGATCAACCCGCTCTTCGCCCGCCCGGGGGAGGACAGCGTTGTCCCACGCTATGTCCTCGGCGCGGACCCGATGGAGCCGGAGACGGCGTACCAGATCATCCACGACGAGATCATGCTCGATGGCAATGCCCGGCTG
>NZ_JASJXJ010000400.1:0-222 GCF_035018685.1 Cryobacterium sp. RTC2.1 | reverse complement strand
GGGCGTGGGATTCGGGGCCGCGGGCGCAGATTTGTCCAGAACGGCTGCCCGACCGGGGGCACCGCTGAGCTGAATGGGCTGGTCAGCGACGAGAGCTGCGTTCACGACAGCAGCACCCTCCTTCTGCGGGATGACACGGTTCACATCCTGAGGGTCGGCCACAGCGGGGTACTGAAGGAAGACCATGTTCGCCAAGCCGGTATCTTTGAGCGCGAGCGCAAT
>NZ_JASJXJ010000399.1:0-229 GCF_035018685.1 Cryobacterium sp. RTC2.1 | reverse complement strand
GGCCGCGGCCTTCCAGCCGAGGTCGTGCGGGGTCGACCAGGCCATCCGGAAGTCCGGCCCCTGGATCATCATGTCGGTCGTGACGACGTATCGCCCGTCGGGGGCGCGGAGCACGGCGGCATCGTCGCCGGGGCCGAGCAGCTGAGTCGCAGCATCCGGCAGCCGCGGGAAGATGCGGGCGAGCACCTCGCCCTCGCTGAGCTCGGCGAGGGTCTCGGTCGCCGGTCCG
>NZ_JASJXJ010000398.1:0-230 GCF_035018685.1 Cryobacterium sp. RTC2.1 | reverse complement strand
ACCCATTCCTCGATCTTGGGCAGGAACGGGTCCGTGACCCGGCCCCGGTAGGCGGGCTCCGCGAGCGGCCGGCCCGCGTCGCGCGCGGCGACGTGCCGGGCGACGGTGTGATGCGAGCACCCGGTGAGCTCGGCCGCAGCACGCAACGACTCGGTCAGGTCGTAGGCAGCGAGTATTTCCATGATTTCTCCGTCAAACTTCATTCAGGGCCTCTTCCTGGGCGACTTTGA
>NZ_JASJXJ010000397.1:0-231 GCF_035018685.1 Cryobacterium sp. RTC2.1 | reverse complement strand
GGGGTGCGTGAAGCCCTGGTCGTCATCGAAGGCGGTAACACCACGAGCAGGGCGGCGATGCGGGTCGAGACGCGGTGTCGGGTTAGAGCACGGTAGGTGGTCATCGCGCATTCGTCTGCGGTGTTTCGTCCCGCGAGCTCGACGAAAGATCTTTGAGCAACACGTACATTTTTCGACATGATCTCCAACACCATCCCGTCGTTGCGGCAGAGCAGATCGACTGCATACGCC
>NZ_JASJXJ010000396.1:0-234 GCF_035018685.1 Cryobacterium sp. RTC2.1 | reverse complement strand
GGCGGGGGGCTAGGGGGCGATGTGGGGGCGCGAAGGCGAGGCTTCACCGTTTCTTCACCTGAACGTCGGCAGAATGTCCCGGGTGCAGCAGGGGCGCGACGTATCCTCGTGGCGTGAGCGCAGAAATCAGCACACTCGTCCGGCCTGACACCATCTCCCTCGGCACGCTGACCGTCCTGCGGACGGCCGCCACAGCACCCCTGATCGCCCACGCTCCTGCTGCCTCCGCCTCCG
>NZ_JASJXJ010000395.1:0-247 GCF_035018685.1 Cryobacterium sp. RTC2.1 | reverse complement strand
CCGGGGCGCCGAGCTTCACCCGGCTCCTCACCCACCCCGAAACCGGCGTGGTGCTCTCGATGGGACGCGACACCTACAAACCGCCCGCGGCTTTGAAGAAGTGGCTCGAGGTGCGCGATGAAACCTGCACCTTCCCCGGGTGCCGCCGCTCCGCCAAGCGGTCCGATCTGGACCACAGTGTGGAGTGGCAGCACGGCGGGGAGACCGACGCGATGAACCTCGCCCACCTCTGCCCGTATCACCACGC
>NZ_JASJXJ010000394.1:0-252 GCF_035018685.1 Cryobacterium sp. RTC2.1 | reverse complement strand
CCCAGCCCCTGCCCGGAACGAGCAGCACCTGGCCGAGGTGCAGGTCCCCGTGGATGCGCTGCAGCCTCGGCCAGGACACCTCGGCCGCTGCGGCGAACACCGCCTCGATCGCCGGGGCGTACCGGTCGAGTGCAGGCACCTCCGCGATCGCGCGCCGGGCGCGGGCGCGCAGGCCGTCGAGGACCGTGCCGACGACCTCAGCGGTCGGCTCCGCCGTCGGCATCGCGTCAGCGAGGTCGGCGTGGACTGCCG
>NZ_JASJXJ010000393.1:0-253 GCF_035018685.1 Cryobacterium sp. RTC2.1 | reverse complement strand
GTGGGGTACTCCCTGGGTGTCGATCGGATGGGGGGTCTCTGGTGGGTGGGTCGCGGGCGGCTCAGGCCGGCACCACGACCGCGCGCTCGCGCACGGTGCGCTGCTCGATCGGCTTGGCCCGGGCATCCGCCTGCACGAGGCGTTGCACGTAGACGCCCGGCGTCACGACGTCGTGCGGGTCGATCGTGCCGCGCGGCACGATCTGTTCGGCCTCGGCGATCGTGACGAAGCCGGCGGTCGCGCCGAGCGGGGT
>NZ_JASJXJ010000392.1:0-260 GCF_035018685.1 Cryobacterium sp. RTC2.1 | reverse complement strand
CAGACGCACTCGGCGGTCTCTCCGCGGTAGGCCTGAACGAAGCGCATGTCCGAGAACGGGAACGTGACGACGAAGATATGCAGGATCTGGCGGATCCCGCCGATGATGGCCTCGGCCTGGCCGAAATCGACCTGCGCGGTGCCGGCCGGCCAAACCAGTTCCGTGAATCCTTCCCCGGCGTGGCGGTGTTGGTCGTTCCACTTCCTCACGAAGCGTTGCACCGGGGAGTAGCTGCCGCTGTAGTTCTCCTCGTTCATCAA
>NZ_JASJXJ010000391.1:0-261 GCF_035018685.1 Cryobacterium sp. RTC2.1 | reverse complement strand
GCCGCCGCCGTCATCGACCGCATCGTCCACCACGGCCGCCTCCTCCAATTTCGCGGCGAGTCCTACCGCGTCAAGCACGCCCTCATGAAATAGCCCCGACCAGGCCCGGCTGGTCTCGAACCTGACGCCGATTGGTCCACCCCAACGCCACTCCGCCGCCGGTCAGTGCGAGGAAACGACCCCAAAAACCGACCGCCGCAGGCACCGTGATCAATTGGCCGGAAACGGTGCTGAAGTGGCCGGTTAATTAGCGATCAAATG
>NZ_JASJXJ010000390.1:0-263 GCF_035018685.1 Cryobacterium sp. RTC2.1 | reverse complement strand
CGGGCGGCACATCGACACGCCGCCCGGAGACCGCGCCGGAGCCCGCGCCGGAGAGCAGCCCGGCGAGCTCCCGGTAGTGCGGGGTGATCACGGTCGGGCCGCTGTGACTGCCGACGAGGTCGAGGGCGCCCGCGTCGCACACGACGGGAACCCCCTCGGCGAACGCGCCCTCGAGCGCCTCGAGCGTCGCCGGCGAGCGCTCGGAGGCGTCCATCCCGGAGCCGAGCAACCAGGCCTGCACCCGCCCCTGCGCTGTGACGATC
>NZ_JASJXJ010000389.1:0-266 GCF_035018685.1 Cryobacterium sp. RTC2.1 | reverse complement strand
ATCGATGGGAAGAAGACGGTGTTGTTCGTCGCGTGGCTGGCGTGGTCGCGGTTTCGGATCGTGATCGCGTTGCGGGATCGGACGGCGCCGAGCGTGTTCGCCGCGTTGGATCGCTCGTTCCGGCTCCTCGGCGGCGCCCCGACCTACGTCCTGACCGATAACGAGAAAACGGTGACCGTCTCCCATGTCGCCGGGGTGCCGGTGCGGAATCCGCAGACGGTGGACTTCGCCCGCCACTACGGGGTGAGCGTGCTGACGTGTCAGCC
>NZ_JASJXJ010000388.1:0-272 GCF_035018685.1 Cryobacterium sp. RTC2.1 | reverse complement strand
AGTCGTTGCGGATCGATCAACCCAGGGGCCCGCACTTGCGGTGAGCCCTTCACCATGCGGATCTCCCACCCGGAGGTGTCGATGGTGTGGTGGTGGAACCAGCAGAGTAAGACCCCGTTGTCGACGTTGGTCGGCCCGTCTTTCGCCCAGGGCTTCACGTGGTGCACTTCGGCCCAGTGCGCCGGCGCCTTGCAGCCGGGGATGATGCAGCCGCCGTCCCGGGCGGTGATCGCCCGGCGCTGGGCCCGGTTGAAGTACCGTCGTTCCGGCCC
>NZ_JASJXJ010000387.1:0-275 GCF_035018685.1 Cryobacterium sp. RTC2.1 | reverse complement strand
ATGACGGGGCCGTCGCCGAAGTCATACTGCAACCACATCCCCGGCTCCGTGATCCACGGCCGGTGCACCCGCACCCGGCCAAGCCGGAACGCAGCACGGACCTGCGCGACCGCGCGCCGCGTCGACCGCTCCGACCCCGCAAAGCCCAGGCCGATCAGTTTCGCGTGGGCCCGGTCCGCACGGATCTTGCCCTGAGAGGCCTCCACCCATTCCTCGATCTTGGGCAGGAACGGGTCCGTGACCCGGCCCCGGTAGGCGGGCTCCGCGAGCGGCCG
>NZ_JASJXJ010000386.1:0-276 GCF_035018685.1 Cryobacterium sp. RTC2.1 | reverse complement strand
GCGAACCGCTCACTCCTCTCGAGGACCGGACCCGTGTCGACGTGCCCTGGCGGGATGTCGCCGGGATGCTGAGGTCGTTCTCCTACGCGGCCGGAACCGTGGCGCGGGAAGCTCCCGAGCGGACCGGTGTCGTCACCGGGTGGGCACAGGCCTGCCGTCGGGCGTTCCTTGCCGGGTACAGCGAACGTTCCGGCAGGAGCCTCGGAGAGCAACGCCCGCTGCTCGGCGCCTTCGAACTCGACAAGGCTCTCTACGAGGTCGTCTACGAAAAACTCA
>NZ_JASJXJ010000385.1:0-280 GCF_035018685.1 Cryobacterium sp. RTC2.1 | reverse complement strand
GCAGGCTCGATCCGTCCGCAGGCACGCACGGCGGGCGAGACGAGCTCGCTCGCGCAGGGCACCGCCGGGTGGGCGGCTATCGGGCAAGCCGCCGATGACGAGTTGGAGCAGAGCGCGTGAGCGTCACCGCGACCGCCGCGCCCGCGCTGCCCGCGGACCTGGAAGCGTTGATGCGGCAGTTAAAGATGCCCTACGCCCGCGCTCTGGCGCCGGAACTGATCGCGACCGCCCGGGCGCAACGCTGGGAACCCGTCGAGATCATCAAGGCCCTCTTCGTTGA
>NZ_JASJXJ010000384.1:0-283 GCF_035018685.1 Cryobacterium sp. RTC2.1 | reverse complement strand
GACGTCCTCGATAGCGGTCGTGCCCATCGTGGAGAGCGAGAACGGGATGCCGGCCTTCGCTGCCGCGTGCGCGCCGGCGATCTCGCCCTCGGTCTGCATCATCCGGGTGAACCCGGTCGGTGCGATGCCGAACGGGAGAGCGACCGGCGCCCCGAGCACGTCCCAGCCGGTCGAGACCGTCGAGACGTCGCGGAGGATGGCGGGGTGGAACTCGATGTCCTCGAAGGCCTGGCGGGCGCGCGCGAGCGAGATCTCCGCCTCCGCTGCCCCCTCGGTGTAGTCG
>NZ_JASJXJ010000383.1:0-286 GCF_035018685.1 Cryobacterium sp. RTC2.1 | reverse complement strand
CCGCAGAACGCGCCGGCGGGCCGCGAATGCCGTGGTCTCCGGAAGAAGCCACGAAAGAGGAATTCACCTGCGAGGTCAGCGCCCTGCTGCGGCTCCCGCGCCGGACGGCGGAGACCCTGATCGAAGCCAGCCGCACCCTCGCCGAAGACCTCCCCGCAACCCGGGATGCCCTGGCCTCCGGGGCGATCAGTTACCGGCACGCGCAAGTCATCATGGAGCAGGCCTGGGGCATCCGAGTCGATGATGACCCGGAAGCGGCCGCCCGGGCCCGGGCCGTGTTCGAGGA
>NZ_JASJXJ010000382.1:0-288 GCF_035018685.1 Cryobacterium sp. RTC2.1 | reverse complement strand
TCGTTGAGAACGATCCGTAGTTGAGCAATAACGTGCGGATCTGCCATGAGAAGTATGGTTTGCCGGTCGGACAGCAGCGGCATGAGCAGATCTGTGACGAACGACCGCCTCGAAGTGGATACGACGTTCTTGGTGTCCATGTTTGCTGATAGTTCGAGCCTGCTCGGCGGGCTGAACGAGGTCGAAGTCGCGTCACCGGTGTCGCCAGCTACGGGGGACGACTCGGTCCGCGACAACCAGCCGGGCCGGAGTGAGGGGTCTTGGCGCCGTGCGCTTTGGTGACGATCC
>NZ_JASJXJ010000381.1:0-296 GCF_035018685.1 Cryobacterium sp. RTC2.1 | reverse complement strand
TGTAGCTGGGACCAGGCTGCGTTCTGGCGCGGTGCGGGAGTGTCCTTCGGGCCTTTCCCGGGTCGAGGGCCTTATATGGGGACGTGCTTCATTGTTGCCTCCTCGACTGCCTGCTGTCCTATCGGAAGCACCGTCATGTCCACTGACCGTCCCGCTGACCGTCCGGAGCGCCCCAACACTTCGCGGGCAACGCATGCATTGACTAACCTCTGTCCACGCCCGACCTCGCGAACTGCTGTGAGGAGGCACACCGAACTTCTACACTCGACAAGACCTATTACGCTGAGGGAAACCCG
>NZ_JASJXJ010000380.1:0-298 GCF_035018685.1 Cryobacterium sp. RTC2.1 | reverse complement strand
GGGCGGCCGCGGTCTACACCGCCCAACGGGTGCTCGCCGATGTCGGCCGGGCCCGGGCGGAGGCCGCTGAACGCGCCAGCGGCCTGCGCCCGCCGTGGTCGCCGGAGGAGGCCACGAAGGAGGAGTTCACGTGCGAGGTCGGCGCCCTGCTGCGGCTCCCGCGCCGGACGGCGGAGACCCTGATCGAAGCCAGCCGCACCCTCGCGGAGGACCTCCCCGTGACCCGGGATGCCCTGGCCTCCGGGGTGATCAGTTACCGGCACGCGCAGGTGATCATGGAGCAGGCCTGGGGCATCCG
>NZ_JASJXJ010000379.1:0-300 GCF_035018685.1 Cryobacterium sp. RTC2.1 | reverse complement strand
TCCGCCGCCAGCTGGGTCAGCGTGCGGGTTTCCTCCGGGCCCTGCAGGGTCAGCGCCGTGTCGAGGGTGCGGTGGTACGCGGCCTGCACCTTCTCCGCGTCCCCGGTCAGGTACAGGGAGGCCATTCCGTCGTTGAGGGCGTGGAACACCACGAGCCGGTCTTCGACGCTTTTCTGGTGCCGGGCGGTGATGGTTTCCGGGTGGGTGCGTTCCCGCACCCTTTGGGCCCGGTCGGCGAGCTTCGCCACGGTCAGCACTTCCGCGTCGGGCACGAGGACCTCCTCGAACACGGCCCGGGCC
>NZ_JASJXJ010000378.1:0-301 GCF_035018685.1 Cryobacterium sp. RTC2.1 | reverse complement strand
GATTGCTTCTTGGGCAGAAAGTCCCCGGACCACGGATACCGCCCGCATCCCTGTTGGCCTTGTCCCGGCGTCGATATCCGCAACTCGACGCTTTCATCCTCGGGTCCTCGGGTCCTCGGGTTCTAGGGCCCTCGAATGCAACCCAGAGCAGCGACTTCTGTGCATTCATCACCACTCGTGGGAAAGCACCACTTGGATATCGGCGAAGACGCCGGTCGACAGCGCCTCAGCTGCCAGTTTGCTCGGTGTTGGCATCGCTGGCACGCTTGGCAGCGTCGTGCTGGAGTGGCGGCTACCAGCG
>NZ_JASJXJ010000377.1:0-302 GCF_035018685.1 Cryobacterium sp. RTC2.1 | reverse complement strand
AGTTTCATCAGGGCCAGGAACGCGTCCGCGGTGAGCTGTTCGGTGGTGCGCGGGTCGTCCTGCACCCGCTTCGCCCACGCGACCTGCTCCTTGTCCACGAAGCGCACCCCGCCCCGGCGGGGACTGGTAATGGCGTCGTAGGTACTCATCAGGTACTCGCCGTCTTCCGGGGCGAACAACCCGACCATGCGCACCTGCCCGGTGTGGAGTCGCCAGAACCGTAGGGACCGGTCGTCGTAGACGGCCTTCTCGCGGGCGGCGATGCCGGCCTCATCGAGCACGTCCCGCACCCGCCGGGCGCG
>NZ_JASJXJ010000376.1:0-311 GCF_035018685.1 Cryobacterium sp. RTC2.1 | reverse complement strand
CACCTGCATCGCACCGAGGATCGCGACCTTGACGTGACCGCCGCGGATCATGCCGAACGAGATCGCCGAGTCGAAGACGGATCCGCCCGGCAGGATCGTCACGGTCTGCTTGCCCGCGTTGATCAGGTCGGCGTCCTCCTCGCCCGTCCAGGGGAATTGCCCCATGCCGAGCAGCCCGTTCTCGCTCTGCAGCGTGACCGAGACCCCCTCAGGCAGGTTGTTGGCGACGAGCGTCGGGATACCGATGCCGAGGTTGACGTAGTCGCCGTCGTGCAGTTCGCCGGCCGCGATCGCGGCCCTCTCGTCTCGGG
>NZ_JASJXJ010000375.1:0-311 GCF_035018685.1 Cryobacterium sp. RTC2.1 | reverse complement strand
CTGCTCCTGTTGATCCTGCGTCGCGGCACGTCAGGCCCTGGTGCAGACGGATGCTCGGTCGCGGAAGGCGAGACCCTTCCCAACGGCCTCGCCGGCGGTGTACCCGGAGGTGTACCCGGCGACGGAGTCGCGCCGGAGGGTGTCGAGCCGACCGTCGTGTCGAGTCACGTGCTCCGGGGAGAGCAGTCCAACACCTCGATCATCTACGAACTCGCGGGTCCTGACGGTCGCGCACTCACTCCCGTGATCTGCAAGGTCTTCCGGGCGCTCCACCACGGCGACAACCCCGACGTCACCGTGCAGTCCGCATT
>NZ_JASJXJ010000374.1:0-323 GCF_035018685.1 Cryobacterium sp. RTC2.1 | reverse complement strand
CACCGCACCCTCGACACGGCGCTGACCCTGCAGGGCCCGGAGGAAACCCGCACGCTGACCCAGCTGGCGGCGGACGTCCTCACCGACGTCCTGATCGGCGGGGTCACCCCGGACGGACTCGGTGCCGGGGTGGCCGCGCAGGTCAACGTCACCGTTCCCGTGCTGACCTTGTTGGGGAAGAGCGAGGAGCCCGGGTATCTGGCCGGGTACGGACCCATCGACCCCGATACCGCGAGGCGTCTCGCCGCCGGGGCGCCGAGCTTCACCCGGCTCCTCACCCACCCCGAAACCGGCGTGGTGCTCTCGATGGGACGCGACACCTA
>NZ_JASJXJ010000373.1:0-324 GCF_035018685.1 Cryobacterium sp. RTC2.1 | reverse complement strand
GACCCAGACACGCTCTGCAGCAGGTCTTCCGGGGTCCGGAACCCGTGCCGGGCCGCGAGCCCGTTCCCGCCGAGTTCAGCCCGGGAACGGCGGGCGAGGGTCGCCGCCATCCACGCGGCACACGTCTCCAGCGCCCGCCGGGAATCCGCGATCAACGCTTGCCCGGCAAGAACCTGCTCGTCGCTGAGCGCGTCGTAGTCAGCTGATGACCTTCCCAAGGCCGCGACAGCATCCGGCACCAGCACGGTGACGGGCGTACTGGGAGACGCACCGCCATGCGGCCGATCGGGCGAAGCGGGCGACTCCGGGAGGTTGGTCATGCCC
>NZ_JASJXJ010000372.1:0-331 GCF_035018685.1 Cryobacterium sp. RTC2.1 | reverse complement strand
GTGTTGAAGATCAGGAAGTTACCGGTGCCGTAGGTGTTCTTCGCCTCGCCCTGGTCGAACGCGGCCTGGCCGAACGTCGCGGCCTGCTGGTCGCCGAGGATGCCCGAAATCGGGGTCTCCCGCAGCAGGCTGTGGCCGCTCGCGATGCCGTAGACCTCGGAGGAGGAGCGGATCTCGGGCAGCATCGACCGGGGCACGTCGAAGGCGGCGAGGATGTCGTCGTCCCACTGCAGGGTTTCGAGGTCCATGAACAGCGTGCGGCTCGCGTTGGTGACGTCGGTCGCGTGCACGCCGCCCTCGAGGCCGCCGGTGAGGTTCCAGAGCACCCAGG
>NZ_JASJXJ010000371.1:0-333 GCF_035018685.1 Cryobacterium sp. RTC2.1 | reverse complement strand
ACCCGGACTCGACCCCGAACAGAAACCCATCCCCCCCACCAGCAAAAACGCGCTCACCAGGTGGAGTGAATCCGGGGTACCGCACAGTTAGCATGGAGCCAGCGTCGCTCCGAGCGACGCCCCGCGGGCCCCGAAACGCATTCGACTCCCGCTGCCCCTTCTGACACTGCCTCTTCTGACACTGGAGTCACGATGAGCACGGTTCCCCCGCACGCGACCGGCCCCCGAGCGACATCCCCTCGGACGGATCCGAGCGAAGTCGACGTCATCGTAGTCGGGGCCGGCCTCGCCGGACTCGTCGCGACCGCGGAGCTCGTCGCCGCGGGCAAGCGG
>NZ_JASJXJ010000370.1:0-356 GCF_035018685.1 Cryobacterium sp. RTC2.1 | reverse complement strand
CTGCTCGGCGTGGTTCCGCTCCTCGCGACGGTGTTGAACCCGAGCAGCACGCCGAAGAGGATCCCGACGAGCGGCAGGACGGCGACCAGCCGGGCGGTCGCGGCCGGGCCGGCGAGCGCCGTCTTGAGGTCCGCATGAAGCTGGCCGAGGTCGCGCAAGCTGGCCGCGAGCTGACGCAGGCACGCGGCGAGCGGCGCCCCGGACCGGGTCACCACCTCCCACGCGGCGGCGACCGCGCACCAGGCGTAGCCCGACTGCCCGCCAACGGCCCGCGCCTCCCCCGCAATGGCCTCCGCAACGCTGTCCCCGCGGCTCGCGGCGAGACCGGCGGCGCGCACGACACGGATGCCGACGGC
>NZ_JASJXJ010000369.1:0-363 GCF_035018685.1 Cryobacterium sp. RTC2.1 | reverse complement strand
CGGCGAGACCCTGCTCGAACGCTACGGGGTCGTCACCCGCGGCGCCGTCGTGGGGGAGGGCGTCACTGGCGGCTTCGCGCTCGTCTACCGCACCCTGAGCGGCTTCGAGGAATCCGGCCGCTGCCGGCGCGGCTACTTCATCGACGGGCTCGGCGCCGCACAGTTCGCGACCGCCGGAACGATCGACCGGTTGCGTTCCTTCACCGAGTCGGAGTCCGGCGCGCACGGTGGCCGGGGAGCGGGTCCCGCCGCGGCAGGGCAGGGGGCGCCGGTCGTCGTCACGCTCGCCGCGACCGACCCGGCCAACCCGTACGGGGCCGTGCTGCCGTGGCCGGCCCTGCCGGCCGGCACCCCTCACCGGGC
>NZ_JASJXJ010000368.1:0-365 GCF_035018685.1 Cryobacterium sp. RTC2.1 | reverse complement strand
CACGAATCCCGACAAGCATCACGCCGCCAACGACTGCTGACGGCCGCCCGACTGCCAGCGCTGAAATCACTCACGGGTTTCGACTACTCCAGCGTGAAATTCCCTGAGGACTACGGCCGGGAGGAGCTAACGTCGTTGGACTTCATCAACCGAGCCGAAGACTTGGTCCTCTACGGCGACGTCGGGACCGGCAAAACCCACCTCGCCAGCGCGCTGGTCGCCGCCGCCTGCCGACAAGGAATACCGGCCCGGTTCTACACAACCTCGTCCCTGGTGATGCAGCTGCGTCGCGCCAAAGACGAAGGCCGCCTCGACCGGGAACTGGTCAACATAGCGAAAAACCAGCTACTCGCAATCGACGAATT
>NZ_JASJXJ010000367.1:0-367 GCF_035018685.1 Cryobacterium sp. RTC2.1 | reverse complement strand
GCCGAGCAGCACGAGCGCGGTGTGCCACCGGGCGCCTGGAGTGCGCGCGATGGGCTCGACGGGAAGGGTGCGCGTGCAGACCGCGGTCACGAGGGCGGCCAGGAGCAGGGTCCCCGCGACCAGGAAGACGACGCCCGCCGCCGTTCCGGACGCGCCCGCGCGCACCCCGTCGCCCCCGCCGGCCAGGGCGGCGCAGGAGAGCAGCGAGGTGAGGCTCAGCCCGGCCGCGAGGTGGGCGAGCGAGAGCCGGTGCGTTTCACCGCGCCGATTCCAGAGGTGCGGGGACTCCAGCAGCGGCCGGGGCGTTTCGGCCGGCGTGCCGGGTCGCCCGTCCGCCGGGCGGGCGCCCGGTCGTGGGGGCGGGGGG
>NZ_JASJXJ010000366.1:0-378 GCF_035018685.1 Cryobacterium sp. RTC2.1 | reverse complement strand
CGCCCGGGGTGGTGCGGGTTTTGACGGGGGTGGTGGGGGCACGTAATGTCTTCACGTACCCCAAAGGTGCGGAAAAGCCGCAGTGCTTTCCGGCCTCACGTGGGACCACAGTTTTTATCTTCTTCGCCTTGTTTGTCCCCTTTGCTGGGGTAACCGGTGTGGGAGGTCTAGGCTGGTAACTCTCCCTCCTTTCGGTTGTTTGTCGGGCCGGTGTTCGGTGTTTCGAGTTCGCTTTGGCGTGCTCGGAGGGCGGGATTCACCGGATTTGACAGGGACTGATTGGATCGGTAAGTTAGACAAGTTGCCTCGGAGCGACAGCCACTAAGCCGGTTACGGTGTGGCCTGAAGCCGGGTGCGTCCGATCCTTGAGAACTCAAC
>NZ_JASJXJ010000365.1:0-386 GCF_035018685.1 Cryobacterium sp. RTC2.1 | reverse complement strand
CACCGCCGCGAACGCAGGCAGGGTCGACGAGAACGCGCCCGTGGTCTCCTTCCCGTTCCACGTGCTCCCGTTCCGCGAGTTCACGGTCACGGGGGCGGGACGCGCGATCGCGCCGGCCTACCTCGGCGTCGCCCTCACCGAGCTCGCGACCCGGTACGGCGACGCACTCCCGCCGGTGTACCTCACGAGCCTCGGAGCGAGTTTCCCTGACCAGGTCGACAGCCGCGGCGCCGTCGACGACCCGGCCAGGATCGACTACCTCGCCGAACACCTCGTGGCCGCACTCGACGCCGTTGCACCGGGCAAGCCGGCGGCGGGGGTGAGCATGCGCGGGGCCTTTGTCTGGTCGCTGCTCGACGGCTTCGAGTGGACCGCGGGCTACACCC
>NZ_JASJXJ010000364.1:0-397 GCF_035018685.1 Cryobacterium sp. RTC2.1 | reverse complement strand
TCGAACACTTGCCCCAGCAGGCATTGGGCGTTCATCAGGCGTCCGAGGAGCTCGTAGGAGTCGCCCGGATGCTCAACAGTTCGGGTGCTGTGAGCGAGTTCGCGGGCGGCCCGGCGGAGTTGCTCGGCGCTGATCAGTTGCGCGCTCTCGGCGCTGATGTCCATCAGAATCTCCTTCACAGATTGGGGCGTGCGGACTGCACAGCCCGCCCACCCGCAGGTCTTCTTGAGCGTCATTACTCGTCAGTGTCGGGTGTGCGGGTACGGCGAACCTGGGCGACGGCACGGTTCAGATCGGGTCCGACGACATCCGCCTGCAGAACACGGCCGGAGCGCCGGGCTTCGGGACCGCCCCAGATCTCGGTGTGTTCACGGCCGACGACCACGACCGGATCGCC
>NZ_JASJXJ010000363.1:0-400 GCF_035018685.1 Cryobacterium sp. RTC2.1 | reverse complement strand
TCGGCGAGCTCAGCGCCGCGCTCAACCTCAGCAGTATCCACAGACATACCCACAGAGAAGTGACCCCATGACGGTATCCGCAGAAACCCTTCGCCTCCTGGAAAGCCAGGCCATCGAGCTCCCGTCGTGGGCGTTCGGCAACTCGGGCACCCGCTTCAAGGTCTTCTCGACCCCCGGCACGCCGCGCACCCCCCAGGAGAAGATCGCCGATGCCGCAACGGTCAACAAGTTCACCGCGCTTTCCCCGAGCGTCGCGATCCACATTCCGTGGGACAAGGTCGACGACTATGCGGCGCTCGGAAAGTACGCCGAAGACCTCGGCGTCGCGCTCGGCACGGTCAACTCGAACACGTTCCAGGATGACGCCTACAAGTTCGGCAGCCTGACCCACATCGACCCG
>NZ_JASJXJ010000362.1:0-458 GCF_035018685.1 Cryobacterium sp. RTC2.1 | reverse complement strand
GGGTAGAATCGGGGTATGGCAGGAGCTTCAGATCCCCAGTCACACACCCCGCAGGCCCACGATTCAGTGGCCGCGGGCGATCAGCCCACCACGGTGGGCCGCGCATCCACCGAGTCGGCCCATCCGGTTGCGGTCGCGGTTGCCGAGGGTTTCGAGGGTGCTGAAGGATTGGCGGGGTCGGTGCCGTCGGTGCATGCGGATGCTGTCGCAAGGCTCGCCGAAGCCCAGGCGGTTCTCGCAGACGCCCTGGCCGCGATCCCGCTGGGGCTGCTCAGCGACACAGAAGCGGTCACGGCGCTGAGCACCGTGGAGGCCATCGGGCGGACGGTGGATGCGGCCCGGGTGAGCACGGCGACGGATGTGGACCGGCGGGCCCGGGTGCTCGGCCGGGAGGGTCTGGCCTGGCGGATGGGCTGCACGGGCCCGTGGGATGTCCTCACCCGGGTGACGCGGGTGTC
>NZ_JASJXJ010000361.1:0-458 GCF_035018685.1 Cryobacterium sp. RTC2.1 | reverse complement strand
CACCAGCCCTCCGCGGACAGGAACCTGATCGCCCACCTCGGCACGAGCGTGTTCGCCACCGAGGCGAAGAACATCGTGCTCCTCGGGCCGCCCGGCACGGGCAAAACCCACCTCGCCGTCGCGCTGGGCGTCCAAGCCGCCAAACACGGCCACCGCGTCCTCTTCGACACCGCGACCGGCTGGGTCGCCCGCCTCCAAGAGGCCCATTCCCGCGGCAAGCTCGCCGCGGAACTGATCCGCCTCCGCCGTTACAGCGTGCTGATCTGCGACGAGGTCGGCTACATTCCGTTCGACCAGGACGCGGCGAACCTGTTCTTCCAGCTCGTCGCGAGCCGTTACGAACACGCGTCCTTGATCTTGACGAGCAACCTGTCATTCGGGCGCTGGGGCGAGGTCTTCGGCGACCCCACCGTCGCGTCCGCGATGATCGACCGCATCGTCCACCACGCCGACGTCCT
>NZ_JASJXJ010000360.1:0-459 GCF_035018685.1 Cryobacterium sp. RTC2.1 | reverse complement strand
CCCAACCCAACCCGACGACATCGGAGGCATTCATTGGCATCAAAGCCGAATAGGCGTTACTGACTCACGCTCCTAGGGCACGGTCGGGTCAGGCGTGTTGCTGTCCGAGTTCGAGGGCGCGTTGTCTGGTTGCATGGTCATGTAACGCCACTGGCCTCCGGTGTAGATGAGGCGGAGGTGGGCTGTGACTTCACCGGGAGCACCGTTCTTGACGTAGTCGAAGGTGATCGGGGTGAGCGCGAAGTCCGCCCCGGCACTGGTTGTGACGTACGTCGTGGCGCCTGTGGGAGCCAAACCTGTGACGCTGCCGCCGCCGGTAGCGCCGATGGTGGCGACGAACTGTTCCCGGGTGAGCCCGTTTCGCAGGCTCGGGTCTCCCAGATCGTAGAGCGCACCCAGGTCTGTTGCCTTGAGCGCTGTGATGACCGCGGTCAGGGTGGGGCCGGCGTTGTGCGGGGC
>NZ_JASJXJ010000359.1:0-462 GCF_035018685.1 Cryobacterium sp. RTC2.1 | reverse complement strand
CCCGACGCCATCCAGATGCTCTACACCCAGTCCCACCTCGGTACCTACGTGCCGGACTCCTCCGTCGCCGGGCTCGTCACGGCGGGCGGAATCACCGAAGCGATCGTCTGGCTGCTCACCGCCGCCGCGGCGATCCTGCTCATCTCACGCCGCAAGCGGGCGTTCTACGTCCCGGTGATCGGCGCGGTGATCGCGCTCGTGGTGATCTTCGCCTTCATGATGGTCGTCGTGACCACCGACCCGACGCTGATCGACTTCTACAGCCAGCCGTAGGCATCCACGCGGGCGCCCCCCACCGGCGCCCCACGATGATCGGCGCTACTCGACCCGGGTCACTCGCCCGCCGAGGGCCCGTGCGTCGTTGTTGCCCGCAAGGTCCTTGCGCAGTTCCTTCGGGAGCGAGAACAGCAGGTCCTCCTCGGCGGTCTTCACTTCCTGCACGTCACCGAATCCGGCGCCGGC
>NZ_JASJXJ010000358.1:0-465 GCF_035018685.1 Cryobacterium sp. RTC2.1 | reverse complement strand
GTCGAGGAGTTCCGCGGAGGAGAGCGCGGGGAACTCCTCGACGCCGGAGGGGGAGAGGAAGGCCTTGAACCCGAATACACCGGCTGAGTGCAGCTCGCGCAGGGTGCCGAGGTTGCCGGGGACCGCCCCGCCCCAGAAGCCGACGTTGACGCTCGCCTGCTGGCCGGCGGCCGCACGCTTGAGGTCGAGGCCGCTGACCGTCGTCGTCGGCGGGATGCTGTTGAGCGGCATGTCGATCACCGTCGTGACCCCGCCGGCCGCGGCGGCGCGGGTGGCGCTCGCGAAGCCCTCCCAGTCCGTCCGACCTGGCTCGTTGACGTGCACGTGGGTGTCGACGAGACCGGGCAGAAGCACGCGCCCGCTCGGCAGGCGGATGTCCGTGGCCGCCCCGTCGGACAGGCCGGAGTCAGCGATCGGCCGGGTCTCGACAGGTTCGTCGATCGGCAGGATCGCCGGGGGCGTCCC
>NZ_JASJXJ010000357.1:0-467 GCF_035018685.1 Cryobacterium sp. RTC2.1 | reverse complement strand
GGCCTGCACGGTCATGTCGAGCGCGGACACCGGTTCGTCGCAGATCAGGACCTGCGGCCGCTTCGCGAGGGCGCGCGCGATGCCGACCCGCTGTCGTTGGCCGCCGGAGAGCTCGAGCGGGCGGCGGCCGAGCACGGCCGCGCCGAGCCCGACCCGGTCGAGGAGCTCGACCGACCGGTCCGCGGAACCGGCGGCGTCGCGGAGGACGGCGCCGACGGTGAGCCGCGGGTCGAAGGAGGCCAGGGCGTCCTGGTAGACGGCGCCGAGCGCCGGTCGCATCGGTCGGCGGGCGCGTTCGGTGATCCCGGTCCAGGTCTCGCCGAGCACCCTGACCTCGCCGGCGTCCGGGGACTCGAGCGCGAGCAGCAGCCGGGCCAGCGTGGTCTTGCCCGAACCGGACTCACCGACGATGCCGAGCGTCGTGCCGCGGTCGAGCGTGAAGGACACGTCGTTGACGGCGAACAGCC
>NZ_JASJXJ010000356.1:0-481 GCF_035018685.1 Cryobacterium sp. RTC2.1 | reverse complement strand
GCGAAGACCAGGGTCGCTCCCACGATGCCGGAACGCCGACGCATGCCCGACGCCAAGTAGGCGGGCAACATCACCGATACGCAACAGGGCGCGAGCAGGGCAACCAGGCCCCCCAGGAAGGCGGCGAGCAGAGTGCCGCCGAACAGTAGATTTTCCATATATTCGTCGCCTTCACTCGGGCCGCGTCCTGCGCGGACATTCACCTATCCTCCTAAGGAGATTAGGTGATTGTGAAGCGATTGTCTAGCTGGCGTGCCGAAGCTGGGAGTCAGCTGGAGAAGCGACCCTCGTCCATGCTGTCGACGGCACACGGGGTGTGCATGGTGGGAGTTGCCGGCGCGGGCGCGCTGCCGGATCTTGGAGAAAGGGATGCCGACAGGCTGGTTGCCGGCTCAGCGGGGCAAAACGCGTGATCTGCGCTTGTGACGGCCGGCCAGCCGAGGGCCAGTCCGGGCGCGATCAGCAGGAGCGCGATCGCTAC
>NZ_JASJXJ010000355.1:0-485 GCF_035018685.1 Cryobacterium sp. RTC2.1 | reverse complement strand
TGATACGGGCAGAGGTGGGCGAGGTTCATCGCGTCGGTCTCCCCGCCGTGCTGCCACTCCACACTGTGGTCGAGGTCTGATCGTTTGGCGGAGCGCCGGCAGCCCGGGAAGGTGCAGGTTTCATCGCGCACCTCGAGCCATTTCTTGAGCGCGGTGGGTGGTTTGTAGGTGTCGCGTCCCATGGAGAGCACGACGCCGGTTTCCGGGTGGGTGAGGAGCCGGGTGAAGCTCGGCGCCCCGGCCGCGAGACGCCTCGCGGTGTCGGGTTCGATGGGTCCGTACCCGGCCAGATACCCGGGTTCCTCGCTCTTCCCGAGCAGGGTCAGCACGGGGACGGTGACGTTGACCTGCGCGGCCACCCCGGCACCGAGTCCGTCCGGGGTGACCCCACTGATCAGGACATCGGTGAGCACGTCCGCCGCCAGCTGGGTCAGCGTGCGGGTTTCCTCCGGGCCCTGCAGGGTCAGCGCCGTGTCGAGGGTGCG
>NZ_JASJXJ010000354.1:0-488 GCF_035018685.1 Cryobacterium sp. RTC2.1 | reverse complement strand
CCCGCCGTGCGTGCCTGCGGACGGATCGAGCCTGCGCTGAGGAGGGAGGCGAGGTCACCGGTCGCGAAACGACCATAGGTCGCGGCCTGCCCGAGGGCCTCATCGACCGGGGCGGTGCCGCTGATCTTGGCCAGCGCGACGGCCTCAGCCATCTTCACGTTCATCCGCGCGGTCCCGGCCGCGGCCGCTTCCAGTAACCACGCGTGCGCGCCAGCCCCGATGGCCAGGAACTCCGTCTCGGCCGCGCTGCGCGGGGTGATCGTGTAATCTCCCGGGATCTTCTCCCGGTGATCGGGGAAGTGCGCGTCGTCAATTTTCGGACTGCCGGGCCGGGCCCGGTGGTGCCGGGCGACTTCAACGGGACCGTCACTGCCGACGTGGACGATGACGACCTGCTCAGAGGCTCCGACGCCGTGGCTGCGGACGAACACACGGGCGCCGAGCAAGTGCGCCGGCACCGAGTACTGGCCGTTCTCGAACGTGACCAT
>NZ_JASJXJ010000353.1:0-489 GCF_035018685.1 Cryobacterium sp. RTC2.1 | reverse complement strand
GGGTGGCGGGGGGGGGGCCAGGGCGCGGTTCGGTGCCGCCGCATAGCTGAGGGTGAGGGTGCGGTCGCTCGGGGTGAGGTCGCCCGTCCAGACGGCGACGGGGGTCGAGGCGATTGCCAACGCGACCGTCAGCGCACCGGTCGCGTTCGACGGCTCGTACTGAGACGTCGTGTCGAAGTAGGAGGCCTGCACGGCGGCAGTGCTCGCTTGGGTCGGAGTGAACGTGTAGCGCGCCGTGCCGTCGGCGGCGAGGTCTACTCGTGCAGAGGAGCGGTCGGGCAGGGTGAAGGTCACGGCACCGGGCAGGGTCGTCTCGCCGGCGGTTGCCGTCGTCGTGGCGACGAGGGTGACGGGGGTGCCGATCTCCACCGTGTCGACCGTCGCGGCGCCCGCCGAGATGGTGAGCGTGGTGCTCGTGAGGCCGGCTCCGATCGAGACGGTCTGGCCGGCGGATGTGGCCGGGGCGTGGTCGGCGTCGCCGACCACGGT
>NZ_JASJXJ010000352.1:0-491 GCF_035018685.1 Cryobacterium sp. RTC2.1 | reverse complement strand
GGGGGGCCGCCCCCCGCGCCGGACCCCGGGGACCGGCTGGCCGTGTATCGCAGCAAACGCTCGGCGGCGCGCACCCCGGAGCCGGTGCCGGAAGCAGGCACCGGGGCCGTGACCGCGAGCCCCGACCGGCAGGGCTTCGTGATCCAGGAACACCACGCCAGGAACCTGCACTACGACTTCCGTCTCGAGCACGAGGGTGTCCTCGCCTCCTGGGCGCTCCCGCGCGGGGTGCCGACGGATCCGGCGAAGAATCACCTCGCCGTGCGCACCGAAGACCATCCCCTCGAGTACGGCGGGTTCGAGGGTGAGATTCCGGCAGGGGAATACGGGGCGGGCACGGTGTCGATCTGGGATCGCGGCCGCTACGACCTCGAGAAATGGCGGGAGGACGAGGTCATCGCGACCCTGCACGGGGAGCCGGGCGGGGGCCTCGAGGGCACTCGGAGGTTCGCACTCATCCGCACGAACGCGCAGGGTCAGGGTTCTCACGA
>NZ_JASJXJ010000351.1:0-494 GCF_035018685.1 Cryobacterium sp. RTC2.1 | reverse complement strand
GTCCCGCCGACGGAGAAGGCGGCATCCTTCCTGGTGGTCGGTGCGACGGTCCCGGTGACGGCGAGCGACTGGCTCACCGTTCCCGTTGCGGCGACGACGGTGCGGAAGTTGCCGCTGTCCGTGCGGTTCATCGCGTAGACGACCCCGCCGCCCGAGGCGCAGAGCACGGCGGTGACCGCGCCGAGGGCAATCAGGCGCCGGCGGCGCTTCACGACGGCCTTCGCCGATCGGGCCGTCCTGACGGATTTCGCGGTCGCAGGCGAAGCCCCGGCTGCGGCCGCTGCGGCTGCGGCTGCCGCAGCCTCCGCGCGGGCCGCCTTGCGGGAGGCGCCGAAGGGAGTCCTACTCATTGGAGGTGCTCCCGCTCGGACGGGTTCCGCCGCCGAAGCCCGACCGCGAGACGCAGCCGTCCGCGGTGGCGGTCGAGATCTTCAGGGCGGTCGCGGCGAAGCCGCCGCTCGTATCCGAGGCGCCGGTCGCCACGGCGCACGCGC
>NZ_JASJXJ010000350.1:0-520 GCF_035018685.1 Cryobacterium sp. RTC2.1 | reverse complement strand
GAGTCTCACCGTGGTGATCTTCAGCCACCGGGACCTCGGCACTGCCGAGCAGGCCTGGGCCGGCGCTCCCTGGATCACGGCTGCGGCGCCGCTTGACCTCGACGACCTCGCCCGGCTGATCATCGTCGCGGCGCATCCCGACGACGAGACCCTCGGTGCCGGCGGGCTCCTCTCCGGTGCGACGCGACGCGGGATCCCGGTCGATGTCCTTGTCCTCAGCGACGGTGAAGCGTCCCACCCGGAATCCCCGACGCATAGCCAGGGTCGCCTTTCACGTGTGCGCAGGACAGAGGTGACGGATGCGGTGGCGCACCTGGCGCCATCCGCTCGCCTGCACTTCGCCGGACTGCCGGACGGCGACCTCGAGAGGAACAGGGAGGCGGCGGCGCGGGCGCTGGCATCCGTGCTCGGGCCGCCGTCTTCCGGCGCGGAGACGATCACGGAAGGCTCAGCCGCGGGCACCTGGATTGTCGCACCGTGGCGGGCCGACCGGGCGCCCCCCCCCCCCCGCGCCCGGGCC
>NZ_JASJXJ010000349.1:0-526 GCF_035018685.1 Cryobacterium sp. RTC2.1 | reverse complement strand
CGCCACCAACGGTGCGCTCGCCCTCACGGTTCCGGCCGGCGCCGCGGCGACGTTCTCCGCTCCGTCGCTCGTGAACAACAAGTCGACCACGGTCGGTACCCTCGGTGCCGTCACGGTCAACGACGGCCGCGTCGTCTCCCGCAACGGCTGGGACCTGTCCGCGAACGTTGCGAACTTCGTCAACTCCACTGACGCGACCAGCACCATTAGCAAGATCCAGCTCGGCCTTGCCCCGTCGGTCACCGTTGCCGGCACCTCCGCGACCGGCGTCACCGCCGCCGCAGCCCAGGTCGCCGGTTCGGCGTCCTACCCGGCCGCCTTCGCCTCCGGCGCGGCAGCCAACACGGTCGGCGACAGCGTTCTCAACGCCGGCCTGACCTTCGTCGCACCGCAGGAGAAGGCGGCCGGCACCTACACGTCGACGCTGACCCTCACGGTCGTCTCGAAGTAGTAGCGCTACCCGAGTAGAGGGGGAGGGGCGGCGCCCGCGCCGTCCCTCCCTTTCCACCGCGCCCCCCCGCAATCC
>NZ_JASJXJ010000348.1:0-531 GCF_035018685.1 Cryobacterium sp. RTC2.1 | reverse complement strand
ATTCACACGTCACGCAGAGCCCGGGGATGCAATACTTAGGTAATGCTTACCTTACCCAGCACCGAGGTGACCGGCGAGGACCTGCTCCCTGATGCACGCCCCGGCTACCGGCCGTACCGGGCGACGGTCGCGGGCATCCGGCGCCTGAGCCCGCATTTTGTGCGGGTGACCTTCACCGGTCCGGAATTCGAGCACTTCGGCACGGCGGGACTCGACCAGCGGATCAAGCTCGTCCTGCCGATCCCCGGCGTCGGCCTCGCCGATTTCGGAGTGGACGAGCAGCACGACCCTGCCTCGACCGGCACCGGCTGGTACGACCGCTGGCGGGCCCTTCCCGAAGCTGAGCGCAACCCGTTCCGCAGTTACACCGTCCGCAGGGTGCGCCCGCACCTCCGCGAACTCGACGTCGACTTCGTCTCCCACGACGCAGCGGATGCCGCCGGTTCCGGCCCCGGCCCCGCATCCCGCTGGCTCGCCGCGGCCCAGGTCGGCGAGCACGTCGTCATCGTCGGGCCGGCCTCGCGCAGCCGC
>NZ_JASJXJ010000347.1:0-547 GCF_035018685.1 Cryobacterium sp. RTC2.1 | reverse complement strand
CGCGGTGATCCTGTATTTCCGGGCCGACATCATCCGCCTGGCCGTTGCATGGTGGCAGGGCCTCTTCCACCGGGAGGCGCGACTCGCGCACGACTACCGCTTCGCCTGGTACGTCATCGCCGGTTCGGTGCCGATCGGCATCGTCGGCTTTCTCGGAAAGGGCCTGATCGGGGGGCCACTGCGCAACCTGTGGGTCGTCGTTGCCGGGCTGATCGGCTGGAGTGTCGTGATGTTCATCGCCGAGCGTGTCGGCAAGCGCAACCGCCCGGAGGAATCGACGACCCTCAAGGACGCGCTCGTGATCGGCGTCATGCAGTGTGTCGCACTGATCCCCGGGGTGTCCCGCTCCGGGGCGACCATCAGCGCCGGCCTGTTCCGCAACCTCGACCGGGTCGCCGCGACCCGGCTGTCCTTCTTCCTCGCCATCCCGGCACTGACCGCTGCGGGCGCCTATGAGGGCCTCTCCTCGGCGAGCGACATCTCGGCCTCCGTCGGCTGGGTGCCCACGATCGTCGCGACCGTCGTCAGTTTCCTCGTCGCCTATGCC
>NZ_JASJXJ010000346.1:0-556 GCF_035018685.1 Cryobacterium sp. RTC2.1 | reverse complement strand
GGCGCCCCGGCGACGCGACCTACCTGCTCCTCGCGGGCGACGAGACCGCGGTCCCCGCGATCTGCGGCATCCTCGATACCCTGCAGCCCGGGCGCACGGCGCACGCCTTCCTCGAGGTGCCGGATGCCGCGGACCAGCTCGACGTGCGGGTCCCGGACGGTTGCACCGTCACCTGGCTTCCGCGCGGAGGCGCCCCGCACGGCGAACGCCTCGACGCCGCCGTGCGCACCTGGGTCGCCGGCCACCAGGGGCCCGAGGTCCCGACCGGCGTCGCCGTGAACGCGGCCGAGCTCGAGATCGACATCGACCGCGAAACCCTGTGGGACACCCCGGACACACCGCCGGGCGCAGGCTTCTACGCCTGGCTCGCCGGAGAGGCCGGCGCGATCAAGCGCCTCCGCCGGTTCCTCGTGAGCGAGACCGGTGTCGACCGCCGGCGCGTCTCCTTCATGGGCTACTGGCGCCTCGGCAAGGCCGAGCCCCAGTGAGCCGCCTGGCACACCCGTCCGAGCATCCGGCCGCGAACCTCCCCGCCCAGAACCGCCCGGCCCCGAAC
>NZ_JASJXJ010000345.1:0-558 GCF_035018685.1 Cryobacterium sp. RTC2.1 | reverse complement strand
TCATCTCGGCGGGGTAGTTCACGAGGGACTCGACGCCACCGAGGGACTCGGCGAGCTGGAAGAGCTTCGTGGACTCGGCGAAGGCACGGGCAGCGGCGGCCCCGCCGGCGAACGCGATCGAGAGCATGCCGCCGAAGCCGCTCATCTGGCGTTTGGCGAGCTCGTGGCCGGGGTGGTTCGGCAGGCCGGGGTAGTAGACGGCTTCGAGGGCTGGATGGCCGTCGAGGTGTTCGGCGATCGCCTGCGCGTTGGAGCAGTGCCGGTCCATCCGCACCGAGAGGGTCTTGATGCCGCGCACGGTGAGCCAGGCGTCGAGGGGTGCGGAGACGGGTCCTGTGGCGAACTGCAGGAACTGCGCCTTCTGGTAGAGCGCATCGTCATTGATCACGAGGGCCCCGCCGAGCACGTCGGAGTGACCGCCGACGTACTTGGTGGTCGAGTGCACGACGACGTCGGCGCCGAACGCCAGCGGATGCTGCAGGGCGGGGCTCGCAAACGTGTTGTCGACGATCACGGTGACGCCGAAACGGTGCCCGAGCGTGGCGAGCGCCTCGATGT
>NZ_JASJXJ010000344.1:0-574 GCF_035018685.1 Cryobacterium sp. RTC2.1 | reverse complement strand
TCGGGAGGGCCCAGTTCCTGATCGGCGCGGCGAGCCAGTTGACGAGCGTCACGTCCCCGACAGGTTTCCGCGAACTCGTCGATACCGACATCACCGCGGGCCTGCGCAGGAAGGCGCTCGCTCCGATGGCGGTGCCCCAGGGTGCTTGGACCGGCGACGGTCTCGATGCTCCCCAGTTCGACGAATTCGACTACTGAGGACGTCCCGTCTGACCGCTTGACGACGTCCCGTCGATTCGGCGCGGAATGACCACGATCGGGCAGGGCAGGTTGAGCAGCACGTCGTGGCTCACCGAGCCCAGGATGAGGCTCCCGACCGAGCCGCGTCCGTGCGTGCCGACCACGAGCAGTTCAGCCTCGGCGGACGCATCGACGAGTGCAGGGGCGGCCGGCCCGGTGTCGAGGATCTCGACGACGTCGAGTCCTGGACGGGCGTCCCGCACCCGTTGGGCCGTGATCGCGAGCGCTTCGGCATTGGCTTCGCGGAGCGCTTCGAACGGCACCGTCGCGCCGAGGTCGATCGCAACCGTCATCGGAATCGACCAGGAGTGCACGATCCGGAGTCCGCGCCCGAG
>NZ_JASJXJ010000343.1:0-589 GCF_035018685.1 Cryobacterium sp. RTC2.1 | reverse complement strand
TCATCGTTGGCGTGCTCGTTGGCGTCGCCTCTGGTCTGATTGTGAAATGGGCATTCGCGCCGGCTATCGGTTGGGTTGGGGCGGCGGTCGTCTTCCTGTCGTGGACGTGGATAGCGGTAGGTCGACTGGATCATTCTGAGACCGCACGATATGCCACTCGAGAAGATCCATCCCGGTTCGCCGCCGAGGTACTCATTCTGTGCGCAAGTATCGCCAGTTTCTGGGCCATTGCGCTTATCCTCATTGAGGCTGGCACCGTGGAAGGACTGGCCAAAGCCGGACTCGTCGCCTTGGCGTTGTCAACGATCGCGGCTTCTTGGCTGATGGTCACCACCGTGTTCACCTTGCGATACGCGCACCTGTACTACAGCAACGAAACCGGGGGCATTGACTTCAATCAACGCGAGCCGCCCCGGTACTCCGACTTCGCTTACCTGGCCGTGACGATCGGGGCCACGTTCCAAGTTTCGGACACCAATCTGCAAAATCACGATATCCGCATCACCGCGCTGCGCCATTCGTTGCTTTCTTACGTCTTGGGAGTCGTTGTCCTAGCGACAACGATCAACCTCGTTTCCGGACTCGCCCA
>NZ_JASJXJ010000342.1:0-600 GCF_035018685.1 Cryobacterium sp. RTC2.1 | reverse complement strand
GCCGCGGCCGCCTGCAGTGCCGCCACCGCAGCATCCGCGTTGATGCGCCCGGCGTCGGGGTTGTGCAGCACCCGGCCGTCGAAGCGGATGCCCGGCCAACGCTCCCCCGCCGCCTCCGGAGTGAGGAACTCGGCTCCGAGCCCCGCTGAGCGGAGCGCATCCGCGACGGCGTCGAACGCCGGGTTCGGCCCATGGTTGACCACGCCGACCTGGTCGAAGACCGCGGCCCCCGACTCGGCCTCGAGCTCGCGCCAGAGCGGCACGGCCTCCGCGAGCATGCCGACGTAGGTGGGATCGGCGTACGCGGTGTTGAAGTTGCGCGATGCGCCGTGCGAGGCGCCGTTCTTGTGGCCCGGCTCGAAGCGCTCGAGGAGGAGCACGGGCCGTCCGCGCCGCGCGAGCTGCCACGCCGTCGCCGACCCCATGGCACCGCCGCCGATGACGACGGTGCCGACGCGCTCGACGGGGGCGGTGTGCACAACTGATCCGAGGCTCATGCGCCCATCCTGCCAGCCTGCGCGGGCACCGGCCCAGCCCGCGAGTTGCGCGGCGTCACAGACCGGCTGAGGTGTCGCAGATCGACGTTCCCCGGCCCAGGGA
>NZ_JASJXJ010000341.1:0-610 GCF_035018685.1 Cryobacterium sp. RTC2.1 | reverse complement strand
CGCAGCAGGGGCCGAGGTTCGGAACGGTGTGCGGGTGCTGCGGGTCGACGTGCTCGGGGACGACCGGGTGCGCGTGACGACGGAGACCGGCGTCATCGAAGCGCGACACGTCGTCGTCACGGTCGGCGCGTGGACCTCCGGCCTGCTCACCGGGGTGCTCGCGGTGCCGCGGCTTCGGGTGACCCAGGAGCAGCCGGCGCACTTCGCCCAGCGCGACGCGGCGGCCCAGGACTGGCCCGGCTTCAACCACGCCCGCGACACCACGGACCCGCGGTACGGCTACTGGTACTCCCCGGTCTACGGCATGCGCACCCCGGGAGAGGGGATCAAGGCCGGCTGGCACGGTGTCGGTCCGGTCACCGATCCGGACCGACGCAGCTTCCTGCCCGAGCCCGTGCAGCTCGCGGCCCTGCAGCGCTACGTGCGCGAGTGGTTGCCGGGTGCCGATGCCGACGTCCTCGAGCCGGTCAGCTGCACATACACGACCACGGCAGACGAGGACTTCGTGCTCGACAGGGTCGGACCGGTCACGGTCGGCGCGGGCTTCAGCGGGCACGGGTTCAAGTTCACGCCGACGGTCGGGCGGATCCTCGCGGACCTGGCCACGTAT
>NZ_JASJXJ010000340.1:0-628 GCF_035018685.1 Cryobacterium sp. RTC2.1 | reverse complement strand
GAGGCGAAGAACACCTACGGCACCGGTAACTTCCTGATCTTCAACACCGGCACCGAGATCGTGCACTCCCAGAACGGGCTGCTCACGACCGTGGGCTACAAGCTCGGCGACGGCGAGACGCACTACGCGCTCGAGGGCTCGATCGCCGTCACCGGAGCCCTGGTCCAGTGGCTGCGCGACAACCTCGGCATCATCGGTTCGGCCTCAGAGATCGAAGCGCTCGCCCTGTCTGTGAAGGACAACGGCGGCGCCTACTTCGTACCGGCGTTCTCCGGCCTGTTCGCGCCGTACTGGCGTGCCGATGCCCGTGGTGCACTCGTTGGACTGACCCGCTTCGTCAACAAGGGCCACATCGCCCGGGCAGCACTCGAGGCGATCGCGTACCAGTCGCGTGAGGTTCTCGACGCGGTCAACGCTGACTCTGGCGTTCCGCTCACCGAGCTCAAGGTCGACGGCGGCGCGGCGGCCAACGACCTGCTGATGCAGTTCCAGGCCGACATCCTCGGAGTCTCGGTGGTGCGCCCGGTCGTGGCGGAGACGACCGCCCTGGGCGCCGCGTATGCGGCCGGCCTCGCGGTCGGCTTCTGGAACGACCTCGACGAACTCCGCGCCAACTGGCAGGAGGACG
>NZ_JASJXJ010000339.1:0-654 GCF_035018685.1 Cryobacterium sp. RTC2.1 | reverse complement strand
TTTTCCCAGACCAACAACCCCAGCCCAGGAAATCCGTCGGCGTTTTAAACTTCGCCGTTACTGACCCACGCTCCTAGTATCCCAATTGACCAACGCGACGCGGCAGGCAGGGAGAACGGTGCGAAGAACGACTCGGTTTCTGAGCGTGGTGACCGCAGCCAGCATGTGTTTGCTCTTGCTGACTGGCTGCGTGCCGGGACAATCCATCGACAGCCTGGCCAAACAACCCGAAGCCGCATTGACCTACCCCGGCAGCACCGATGTCCGGATCAACAATGACCCGGGACGGGTTCAATTCGGCCTCGATGGCGGCGACGTGGCCGTCACCGGTATATCCGGGACGACAACCCACACGCAACGCGAGGTCATCGCCTTCTACTCGCGGGCGCTGGCAGCGAACGGCTGGACACAAACCACGGACACTCCCGGTGCCCATACGGAAGCGGGACTGCCATCTCACTGGATCAGTTGGGACAGGACGAAGCTTCATCTCGGCTATCTCGTTGAGGCTTGGACCGAGGGTGCAACCACGAAGTACTACACACAGCTGCGATCGTTTCGGTGATCCGTTGGATTCGGGGTCTGTCAAGTTTTCGGTGTAACTGGGTTTGATTTTTAGTTGTCGCGGATGGAGAGTCGGCCGTTGAAGGTGAT
>NZ_JASJXJ010000338.1:0-654 GCF_035018685.1 Cryobacterium sp. RTC2.1 | reverse complement strand
GCTCGCCGACCGGGCCCGAAGGGTGCGGGAACGCACCCACCCGGAAACCATCACCGCCCGGCACCAGAAAAGCGTCGAGGACCGGCATGTGGTGTTCCAGGCCCTCAACGACGGCATGGCGTCGCTGTATCTGACCGGGAATGCCGAGAAGGTTCAGGCCGCGTACCACCGCACTCTCGACACCGCCCTCTCACTGCAGGGCCCGGAGGAAACGCGCACGCTGACGCAGTTGGCGGCGGACGTGCTTACCGATGTCCTGATCGGTGGGGTCACCCCGGACGGACTCGGTGCCGGGGTGGCCGCGCAAGTCAACGTCACGGTCCCGGTGCTGACCTTGTTGGGGAAGAGCGAGGAGCCCGGGTATCTGTCCGGGTACGGGCCGATCGACCCCGACACGGCCCGGCGTCTCGCGGCGGGTGCGCCGAGCTTCACCCGGCTACTCACCCACCCGGAAACCGGCGTCGTGCTCTCGATGGGCACGGACACCTACAAACCGCCCGCCGCACTCAAGAAATGGCTCGAGGTGCGGGATGAAACCTGCACCTTCCCCGGGTGCCGGCGCTCCGCGAAACGGTCCGACCTCGACCACAGTGTGGAGTGGCAGCACGGCGGGGAGACCGACGCGATGAACCTCGCCCACCTCTGCCCGTATCA
>NZ_JASJXJ010000337.1:0-663 GCF_035018685.1 Cryobacterium sp. RTC2.1 | reverse complement strand
TGACGGGCGTACTGGGAGACGCACCGCCATGCGGCCGATCGGGCGAAGCGGGCGACTCCGGGAGGTTGGTCATGCCCTCACGTTACGACCCACCACCGACATTCTCTGAGCATGGCTCAGGTCTGTGGAAATCTACTCTGATCAGGTACGTGTTGAGGCGAATTCACAACGTTCTCGTTCTTTCGAGAGCCTGTTCTCCCCTCCAGGGACGGTTGGAGACGCCCTGAGATCAGTCGTCGAACGTGTTCAACATGGCGTGTGCCGCGCGCTCGAGGTAGTCCCAGAGCACGGTTCGCTGCAGCTCGGGCAGCTCGCAGGAGTCGACCGCGGCACGCATGTGCAGCAGCCAGCGGTCCCTGGCGTCCGGGTTGACCTTGAAGGGCTGGTGCCGCTGGCGCAGCCGCGGGTGTCCGCGCTGTTCGCTGTAGGTGCCCGGGCCGCCCCAGTACTGCTCGAGGAACCCGGTGAGGCGCGCTGCCGCTGGGCCGAGGTCGTCCTCCGGATACATCGGCTTCAGCACGGGGTCGCCGGCGACACCCCGGTAGAACTCGGTGACGAGCCTCTCGAAGAACGGTCGCCCGCCGACCTGCTCGTAGAACGAGGCACCGATCGCGGCACCGTTCTCACCGTTGCGCAGCAGCACCCGGGCAGGCAGTGCGGGGT
>NZ_JASJXJ010000336.1:0-680 GCF_035018685.1 Cryobacterium sp. RTC2.1 | reverse complement strand
GTCTCGCATTCGTGTTCGATTCGGGGTAGAATCGGGGTATGGCAGGAGCTTCCGATCCCCAGTCACACACCCCGCAGTCACCCGGTTCCGGGGCTGCGGGGCACCAGCCCACCGCAGCGGGCGACCAGCTGGCCCCATCGGCGGAGTCGGCCCATCCGGTTGCGGTTGCCGAGGGTTTCGAGGGCGCGGAGGGTCTGGCCGGTTCGGTGCCGTCGGTGCATGCGGATGCTGTCGCAAGGCTCGCCGGAGCCCGGGCGGCTCTCGCGGAGGCTCTGGCTGCGATTCCGGTGGGGTTGCTCAGTGATGCGGAAGCGGTCACTGCTCTGAAGGAAGTGGAGGCCATCGGGCGCACGGTGGACGCGGCCCGGGTGAACACGGCGACGGATGCGGACCGGCGGGCCCGGGTCCTCGGCCGGGAGGGCCTGGCCTGGCGGATGGGCTGCACGGGCCCGTGGGATGTCCTCACCCGGGTGACACGGGTCTCGGCCCGGGAGGTCAAACGCCGCACGAAGCTCGGCGACGCGGTGTTGCCGCGGCCGTGCGGCGGGAGCAGCTGGTTACCGCCCTTGTTCCCGACCGTCGGGGCCGCCCTGGCAGCGGGGCAGATCGGGGTGGAGACGGCGGAGTTGATCGTGGCCGGGCTGCAGGTGATCAGTCACCGGGTGGCGCCGGATGACCTG
>NZ_JASJXJ010000335.1:0-692 GCF_035018685.1 Cryobacterium sp. RTC2.1 | reverse complement strand
ACCAGGGCCTGACTGATCGCCAACCCCAGACCCGAACCGCCATACACCCGCGTCGTGGACGCATCCACCTGACTGAACGACTGGAACAACCGCGGCATCCGATCCTCAGGAATCCCGATCCCGGTATCCGACACCAGGAACCTGAGCGCCACCACCCCGGACTCCCCCGGAACGACCAGCCCGGCCGGCTCGATCCGCACCATGATCGTGCCCGACTCCGTGAACTTCACCGCATTACCCACCAGGTTCACCAGAACCTGCCGCAACCGCGTCACGTCCCCGCTCACCCACGACGGACACCCATCCGCGAAATCACACAACAACGTCAAACCCTTTTTATCGGCCGCGACCGCCAACAAACCGACCGAATCCTCCACCGCCGAAATCAGATCGAACGGACGATCCTCCAACTCCAGGCCACCCGACTCGATCTTCGAAAAATCCAGGATGTCATTGATCAGATCCAGCAACAGGTCCCCGCTGCGCCGCACCGTCTCCACATAATCGCGCTGCACCGCGTCCAACCGGGTATCCAGCAACAACCCCGTCATCCCGATCACCGCATTCATCGGCGTCCGAATCTCATGACTCATCGTCGCCAGAAACGCCGACTTCGCCGTCGTCGCCGCCAACGCCGCATCCCGCGCCAACCCCAGACTCACATTCAACTCCACCTGCCGCACCCGCAACCG
>NZ_JASJXJ010000334.1:0-695 GCF_035018685.1 Cryobacterium sp. RTC2.1 | reverse complement strand
GCGGGACCCGACGCGTTTCTGGAACGGCTCCCGGTTGTAGGCATCCATCTGTTCCCGGATTCGCAGGCGCAGCTGTGCCAGCGACGTGAACGTCTCCTGCCGCAAACCCGCGATGACCCAGGTCGCGACATGGGAGACCGTGTTCTCAGTACTACTTTTGTCGCGCGGGTGCCGAACTCTGCCGGGGAGCACCGCGGCCGAGTAGTGCGCAGCCATCTCCCGGTAGGCATCGTTCAAAACGACCTCCCCTTCCTTCGGGTGGGAGATCACCCCTGTCTTCAAGTTGTCGGGCACCAGGCGTGGGACGCTGCCGCCGAAGAACGCGAACATTGCAGTGTGGGCGCGCAGCCACGACTCCTGCCGCATATCCAGGGTGGCTTCCACGAACGCATAGCGGCTGAACGGCAGGCACGCGACGAACAAATACACCTTCGACATCTCGCCCGACGTCGGATCGAGTAGTTGCATTGTGGGCCCGGACCAGTCGACCTCGATGCTGCGGCCGGCTTTGTGGCCGACCCGCGACGTCGCCCCCGAGACAGCGGCGTGCTCGCCATAGAGGCGGCAGAAGCGGTCGTAGCTCATCGTCGCCTGCGCCATCGATGAGGCGTCTACATACTCCTGGTGCAACAGCTTCAACGTCACCCCGACCCTGGCCAACTCCGTATGCACCCGCGCCCAGTCCGGCTGCGCGA
>NZ_JASJXJ010000333.1:0-715 GCF_035018685.1 Cryobacterium sp. RTC2.1 | reverse complement strand
GCGCGGACCCGATGGAGCCGGAGACGGCGTACCAGATCATCCACGACGAGATCATGCTCGATGGCAATGCCCGGCTGAACCTCGCGACCTTCGTGGGCACCTGGATGGATGATCACGCCGGCCGGCTCTACACGGAGGCCTTTGACAAGAACGTCGTCGACAAGGACGAATACCCCCAGACCGCGGCGATCGAGGAGTATTGCTGGCGGATGATCGCGGGCCTCTGGCATGCGCCTGAGCCGATGGACACGATCGGCACGTCGACGATCGGATCCTCGGAGGCGTGCATGCTCGGCGGACTGGCCCTGAAACGACGCTGGCAGCAGGCCAGGCGGGCGGCCGGGAAGCCGACCGGGCAGCCGAACCTCGTGATGAGTTCCGCGGTGCAGGTGTGCTGGGAGAAGTTCTGCAACTACTGGGACGTCGAGGCGCGCTTCGTGCCCATCAGCGAGGAGCATCCGAGCCTCGACGGCCACAACCTCGAAAGCTATGTCGATGAGAACACGATCGGCGTCGTCGCGATCATGGGCGTGACTTACACCGGGGTCTACGAGCCGGTCGCGGCGATCGCCGCAGCCCTCGACGAGGTCCAGGAACGCACCGGACTGGACATTCCGATCCATGTCGACGCGGCATCCGGGGGCATGATCGCGCCCTTCCTGCAGCCGGAACTGGCCTGGGACTTCCGGTTGGAACGGGTGCATTCGATCAACAC
>NZ_JASJXJ010000332.1:0-747 GCF_035018685.1 Cryobacterium sp. RTC2.1 | reverse complement strand
GATGTTGTCGCGGTCGCCCGGAAGCACGAAGCCCCGCTGAATCAGATCGCGAAGGACTTCGGGATCTCGGAGTCCTGCCTGGCGAACTGGCTCAAGAAAGCCGACGTCCAAGAAGGCGTCAAGCCCGGCGTGACCGAGAAGGAATCCGCGGAACTGCGCGATGCCAGGAAGCGCATCCGGCTGCTCGAGCAGGAAGCCGAGGTCATGCGGCGGGCCGTGGCCTATCTGTCCCGGGACGTCAACCCAAAATGATCTACCCGCTGGTCCGTGAACTGGCCGTCGACGGTGTCCCCGTCACGGTGACCTGCCGGGTGTTGCGCTTCTCCAAACAAGCGTTCTACCAGTGGAAGCGCAACCCAGTCTCCCAGCGCGACTGGGACGACGCCCACCTCACCAACGCCGCCTGGGACGCTCACCGGGACGACCCTGCGTTCGGATACCGGTTCATCGCCGACGAGCTCCACCAGGCGGGCCTCAGCGCCAGCGAGAACCGGGTCTGGCGGCTGTGCTCGCAGCAGCGGCTCTGGTCCGTGTTCGCGAAGAAACGCGGCCTCACGCGCAAGGCCGGCCCACCCGTCCACGACGACCTCGTCGAGCGGAAATTCACCGCGACACGCCCGAACCAGCTTTGGCTGACCGACATCACCGAACACCGCACCGACGAGGGCAAGCTCTACCTCTGCGCGATCAAAGACGTCTACTCGAACAAGATCGTCGGCTACTCCATCGACTCCCGAATGAAAGCAT
>NZ_JASJXJ010000331.1:0-755 GCF_035018685.1 Cryobacterium sp. RTC2.1 | reverse complement strand
ACACCGTCATCAAATCCCAGGAAGGGGCTCCCGCCACGTAACCGGGCGGGGGTTCAGAAATAGAAGTGGGCAGATCTAATGGCCACCAACGGGCCTTTCTACTGGCCATCAGTGGGCACTTCCGTGGCCGCCTATGGGCAGTTTGGCATGGCCGCTAACAAGGGATGAAAGCGTCGAGTTGCGAATATCGACGCCGGGACAAGGCCAACAGGGATGCGGGCGGTATCCGTGGTCCGGGGACTTTCTGCCCAAGAAGCAATCCCTCTCCCCTGCTCCCGCCAGAAAATAGGCTTTCGCGTCAGACAGGTACCGTATCCGCGTGTCTCAAAGCGCTATTTTCGTTGTGACCCAGCGTGGATTTCCGGGATGGGTCGAGCGCCCTAGTTTCCTTTGCTGCAGGTTTGTTGAGCTGCTGTTTGTCCCGTCACGGTCGTCGGGAGGACGGCGCCCCCGGGGCCGGGCGTGGCCGCCTGCACAGGGGTGGGTGTGGTGGCCGGTACAGTCTTGCCCGGCACAGGAGTCGAGAGGGAAGTGGGCGTGGGATTCGGGGCCGCGGGCGCAGATTTGTCCAGAACGGCTGCCCGACCGGGGGCACCGCTGAGCTGAATGGCCTGGTCAGCGGCGAGAGCTGCGTTCACGACAGCAGCACCCTCCTTCTGCGGGATGACACGGTTCACGTCCTGAGGGTCGGCCACAGCGGGGTACTGAAGGAAGACCATGTTCGCCAAGCCGGTATCTTTGAGCGCGAGCGCAAT
>NZ_JASJXJ010000330.1:0-779 GCF_035018685.1 Cryobacterium sp. RTC2.1 | reverse complement strand
GCGATGCTGTGCATCGCCGCGGCAGACACTGCCGAGTCGATTCTCTTCCCGCCGCGGGCTCCCCATACGGCTTCCCTGGCAGCCATCATTTTCTTCGCCCTCTTCCTGGTGTTCTCGGTGTCGTTCCTTCTCGTTCTGATGCGGCGACGGCTGAACCCGACGTCGGCGACCGTGTGGCTGGATGGTGTCATCGCCGGACTCGGCCTCGTGGCGGTTGCGGCGGCGTTGCTGTTCCGACCGGTGTCGGACATCGTCCTGGACGACATCCTGGGACTCGCATACCCGGTCTCGCCCCTGATCCTCGTAGCCCTGCTCGTGTGCGCCCTCACCGTATACGGCCGACGCCCGAGCCGGGCGTGGTTCCTGCTGGTCATCGCCTTCCTGGGCTTCGCACTGGCCAACACCTTCCTGGTGGCCGGCGTCGCCGACGGCACCTATGTCCGGGGCGGAATCGTCGATGTCGCGTGGCCCGTTGTCGGCGTCCTGCTCGGTCTCGCCGCATGGAGTCCTGGCGTTTCGGCCCTGCCCGACCGCGCGAGTGCCACGCTCGCTCTCGCCGCACCCGCGATTTTCAGCATCGGCGCACTCTGCGTGATCGTCGTGAACGAGTTCGTGCCGCTCGCCTCGCTTGCCGTCTTCGTCTCGTTCTGCACCCTGTTGGTCGGTGCGGTGCGCCTGGTGCTCGCGGTGCGGGATGCTGACCGGTTGCGGGTGCGGCAGGTGGAGTTGAATGTGAGTCTGGGGTTGGCGCGGGATGCGGCGTTGGCGGCGACGACGGC
>NZ_JASJXJ010000329.1:0-833 GCF_035018685.1 Cryobacterium sp. RTC2.1 | reverse complement strand
AAGCTAAGACTCTCAGCGCCGATGGTACTGCAGGGGGGACCCTGTGGGAGAGTAGGACACCGCCGGACTTAACTTAGCAACACCAGAAATACACAAAATGGCCACCTAACGGGTGGCCATTTTGCGTTAAGCCGTAGGCTTGACGAGTCTGCCTTCGAGGCAACCAATTACACAGGAGACACAGTGAGCCCTTCAGGAACTAACGGTAATGACGCACGCGACGGCGGACGCCCGCCCGGGGCTCGCGGCAACAACGGCTCCGGCGGCTATCAGGGCCGCTCCGATCGCCCTCAGCGCGACGGTGAGCGTCCTCCCTATAAGGGCAACTCCGACCGTCCCCAGCGTGACGGCGAACGTCCCCCTTACCGTGGCACCAACGACCGTTCGCAGGGTGGCGAACGTGCACCGTACCGCGGAAACAATGACCGTCCCCAGGGCGACCGCTCCCAGTACGGCGACCGTCCCGCCTATCGCGGCAACACCGACCGCCCGCAGAGCGGCGAGCGTGCCCCGTACCGCGGGAACAGCGAGCACCCCCAGGGCGATCGTCCCCAGTACCGTGCAAACAGCGACCGTCCGCAGCGCGACGGCGATCGTCCTCCGTACCGCGGCAACAACGAGCGTCCGCAGAGTGGCGAGCGTGCCCCTTACCGTGGCAATTCCGATCGTCCGCAGCGTGATGGTGAGCGTCCCCCCTACCGCGGGAACTCCGACCGTCCCCAGGGCGACCGTGCTCCGTACCGTGGCAACTCCGATCGTCCGCAGTCCGGTGAGCGCGCGCCCTACCGCGGCAACACTGAGCGCCCGCAGCGTGATGGTGAGCGTCCTCCGTA
>NZ_JASJXJ010000328.1:0-838 GCF_035018685.1 Cryobacterium sp. RTC2.1 | reverse complement strand
GGCGTCCCCATCCGCCTGGCCCCTTCCGCGTGCCCGTGCTCAATAGACTGGGTGTGACGCACACGAGCACGGGCGAGAGGGCTGGCATGCAGGAGCAGGAGTATTCGGTACGCCGGGCGCGCACGAGCGACGTCCCGCGCATCCAGACCCTGGTGGCGCCGCTCGTCCAGGAGCGCATCCTGCTCGGCAAGGAAAGCGTCGTCTTCTACGAGGCCGTCCAGGAGTTCCGCGTGGTCGAAGACACCGCAGGCGAACTCATCGGCGTCGGTGCCCTGCATGTGATGTGGGAGGACCTCGGCGAGGTGCGCACCCTCGCTGTTACTGCCGACTGGCTCGGCCGCGGTGTCGGCCACGCTCTGCTCGCCCGCCTCGAAGCGGATGCCCGCGAGCTCGGCCTCTCCCGACTGTTCTGCCTCACGTTCGAGGTGCCCTTCTTCACCCGGCACGGATTCACCGACATGGGCTCGGAGACCGTCGACCCGCTCGTCTACGCCGAACTCGTCCGCTCCCACGATGAGGGCGTCGCCGAATTCCTCGACCTGGCCAGGGTGAAGCCCAACACGCTCGGCAACACCAGAATGGTGAAGCGGCTCGGCTGAGGCCGGGAATCCGCGCCGACACGCAGCGCCTTCCCGCGGCTGCCGGGCAAAGCTCGTTAGCCTTGGGGCATGTCGACGATCAAACATCCGGTCGGCCCCCAGTCAAGCAAGGTCTACTGGCGCCGCCGCCTCATCGTGGGTCTTGGCCTGCTCTTCGTGATAGTCATCATCGTGCTGATCGTGGTGCGCCCGGGATCCGGCGGTGGCCAGCCGGCCCCGACCCCCACGCCGACCACGAC
>NZ_JASJXJ010000327.1:0-842 GCF_035018685.1 Cryobacterium sp. RTC2.1 | reverse complement strand
GAATCGTCGTTATCCCGCGCTGAGACCGACGATTCACCCGCTTTCGCGACACAAAGCGACACACGGCCGCGCAGTATGCGTGTGCATGGAATAACGACGCGGCGCGCGCGCGTTGAAGAGAGCGGGTCAACGTTGCCCCGGACACCCACACGCTCCAGACGAAAGACGGGCACATGACCCTCATCACCGACACCCTCAGCCGCGCCGCCGACACGACGTCGCCCCTTCTCCCCGCGCTCTCCGGACGATGGAGCCCGCGCGGCTTCGACCCGACCGCGGTCATCGCCGAGACGACTCTCACCACGCTTCTCGAGGCCGCCCGCTGGGCCCCGTCCGCGAGCAACATCCAGCCGGCCCGCTTCATCGTCGCGCGCCGCGGCACCGCGAGCTTCGCCAAGGTATACGAGGGCCTGATGGGCTTCAACAAGTCCTGGGCGGATGCCGCGTCCGTGCTCATCGTGAACATCGCGCATCTGCCGATCGACGAGACCCGCGAGAACCCGTGGGCCCGCTACGACCTCGGCCAGGCGGTCGCGCACCTCACCATCCAGGCCCAGGAAGAGGGGCTGTACACCCACCAGCTCGGCGGCATCGACGGCGCGGCGATCGCCGAGGCCTTCGGCCTCACGTCCGACCTCGCCGTCGTCTCGGTGACCGTCCTCGGTGTCCTCGGTGACGTCGACGCCCTCTCCCCCGAGCTCTACGCCCGTGAGATCGCGCCGCGCACCCGCAAGCCCCTCACCGAGCTCCTGCTCGCCAACGACTGACCCACCCCGCTTCCCCCGCGAGAGTACGAAAAAGGCCCCTTCACGCGAAGTGTGCTGTCTCGGGACGTCCCTGAC
>NZ_JASJXJ010000326.1:0-849 GCF_035018685.1 Cryobacterium sp. RTC2.1 | reverse complement strand
CGCGCCGTCGGTGCCGGGCGCCCGCCCGATGCCGAGGTCGATCCGGTCGCCGTAGAGGGCGCGCAGGGTGCCGAACTGCTCGGCGACGACAAGCGGGGCATGGTTGGGCAGCATCACGCCGCCAGACCCGACCCGGATCCGCGTCGTCCGCGCCGCGATCCCCGCGATCAGCACGGGCGGCGCGCTCGAGGCGATCGCCGGCATGTTGTGGTGCTCGGCCACCCAGAACCGGTCGTAGCCGAGCTCCTCCGCACGCTGCGCCAGACGGATGCTGCCGGCCACGGCCTCCGCGTTACTGCCGCCCGCGGGGCGGCTGGCCAGGTCGAGCACGCTGATCGGCAAAGTTTTCATCTTCTATTCAAACAACGTTTGAACGTGCGAGATTCCCTGCTTTGCGCACCCCGCCGGTGCATAACTCCTGCAAACTCTCGGAAAACCCCGCAAAGTGGGCACTTTGGGCCTGTTTCGAGAGGATGTGCAGGAGTTATGCCGTTCCTGAGAGTCTCTCCGGATCTGACCAAAGGCACATTCGATTGGATACAGTATCACCACCAACAGCACACGATAGGCCCGGCCATGAATCAATTACGTGACCACACCGTCATTGATGCCGGTTCCAAGTCTTCCTTCTCGCAGCGCGAACGCGCCGACCAGGACCCGATGCCCTCACACGCGTTCCGAGCGATGGCATTGCTCGACGTGCGCGGACTCACCGTGGCCACCGCCCGTCCGGGCACTCGCGACCGCGCCGCAACGCCCGGTGAACAAGAGGTGTCCCGCGTCGCGCTCACCCTGATGCAGGGCGAGGCGGTGGCCCTCGTCGGCGAGTCCGGCAGCGGCATGACCGCC
>NZ_JASJXJ010000325.1:0-854 GCF_035018685.1 Cryobacterium sp. RTC2.1 | reverse complement strand
TCGAGCGGAACGTTCTGGGGTGTGATCCTCGGGCTGCTCCAGGCGATCGTCTGGCCGGTCTACGTCGTCTATCACGTACTCGTCCTGATCGGCGCCTGAGCGCCGGACGATTCGCGCCGGACCGCGTGACCGGTCGGGCGCCCCGCAGCTCAGGGCAGGCGGTCGAAGAGGTGGGTTGCGACGAACGCGACGAGGGATCCGGCGGCGCAGATCGCCGCGACCCCGCCGACGTAGGCGATGACGGCCTCGCTGTTCGGGCCGGAGGCGCCGAAGAACGTCACGAGGAACGCCGCGGCCGCGACCAGGCAGAACGGCACGACGAACCAGAGCTGGATGCGGTATCCGATCGCGGGCGTTCCGCGGGTCGGGGCCAGGGGACCGGTCCCCGCGTCCGGGTCGGCGTTCCCCGCCGCGAACCGGCGTGCCGACCCGCGCGCTCGCAGGCGGCGGGGCGATGCGCCCCATACCCAGAGCGCGATGCCGCCCGCGCAGCCCCAGACCGCGACGACCAGGAGCCCGGCGATGACGTCGCTCGGGCGGTGCCAGCCGTTCGCGAGCGTGGAGACGCCCGCGACGGCCGCGAACGCCGAGCCGAGCAGTGCGGCGAGCCAGCGGGTCCGCGGGCTCGAGACGAGGAACACGGCAAGAGCGGATGCCGCGGCGACCGTCGTATGCCCGGACGGGAACGAGTTGCCGGCGTAACCGTCGACCCCGAGATCGGGACGGGTGAGCAGGATGTCCTTGAGGACCTGAGTCGTGACGACGGCCCCCAGGGCGACGACGACCGCGACGACGAGCGTGCGGAGATCGCGGCGCACGGCCGTGATGATCCCGGTGATGACGGCGCCGGCCAC
>NZ_JASJXJ010000324.1:0-886 GCF_035018685.1 Cryobacterium sp. RTC2.1 | reverse complement strand
CTACTACGCTGAAACAAACGGCCCGATAGATATCGAAGCCGCCAACAAAACGGCGGCATGAAAACCGGGACGGTTCACTGTGAGGAACGCCGTCCGTGCCCGCTCGATGTCGCACACGAATACGTCGCATTGTCTTTGTTGAGCGACAATGCCGGACACCAGACCGACAAACGCATCAACGGCCTCATCATGAAAACGTCCAGCACAGATTCGTATCTTGGGAAATGGTCCGAAAACTACCCCGTTGTGGCCGGCCACGTCGCCTACCTCTGCATCAAGAGATCTGAGCTCGCCGGGGAGCACGGCCGGGCAGAAACCTACTCCGGGAATGCCCGACGTCTTGATCTGCATCTTGTCGAACCACATCTCACAATCAGACACGCTCAAACACTGCTCGGTCAGCAGCATGTCAACGAGGCCGAAGCCATGATCAAGGGAGCCCTCATACCGGGCTCCACGAACCCGAGCCAAGAGATGCTCCGAGCAGCCCTTATCCGGATTGCATCCTTCCGAGCTCAAGACGAACACCGCAAACGCGGAGAGCCAGACCCTCAGTACGTACTGCTCCGACGGCCAGCAGATCGCGTGAGAACGCGTCGATTCAGCTAGTAGCCGGACCCACCAATGTGGACGAAGCCCTTTGAACGGGGCTGATTTCGCCCGTGACACTATTCCTGGGCGCGATGTACGTAACCGCATCCTTGGCAGCTCCGCAATTCCCTCTCCCTCGATGTGGACCATAGACCGAACGCACCTAGTGCCGCTGAGTCTGTGGCCTTGCGATACGTATTTCCCGCGCATGCACATACTGAATATTGGCTTCGATGGGCACCACCTGTGGTGCGAGTGAGCCCCACTGTTCAGATGCGTGATTTGTATCGTTCAG
>NZ_JASJXJ010000323.1:0-909 GCF_035018685.1 Cryobacterium sp. RTC2.1 | reverse complement strand
AGGCGCCCCAGCCGGCCTGGGTGCCGCCGACGCGGTCTGCGCAGATCTTCTCCTGGTAACTGGATGCCGCGAACGCCTTCATGGGGTCGGCCGGAAGTCCGCGGGACTCGCGCCACGCGGCGAGGTCGGTGCGGACGTCGGAGTAGAAGGCGTCCATCATGATGCCGTTGGCGCCGAGGACGTCGCCGGCCTCCTGCGCCGCTGCGAGGGCGACGGTGTCCACGCTGAGGGCGCGGGCGGTCATTTCCTGCACGTTGAGGACGGAGCGGATCTGGCCGGGGATCTTCTCTTCGACGTTGTGGCACTGGTCGAGCATGAACGCGACGGTGGAGTCGGGTCCGTAGCCGCCGCCGCGGATGACTTCGTAGAGGATCCGGAACAGCTGGAACGGGTCTGCCGCTCCGACGATGAGGTCGTCGTCGGCGTAGAAGCGGGAGTTGAAGTCGAAGGAGCCGAGCTTGCCGAGGCGGAGCAGCTGGGCGACGATGAACTCGATGTTCGTGCCGGGCGCGTGGTGGCCGGTGTCCAGGCACACCATCGCCTTGTCTCCGAGGGCGGCGACCTGGGCGTAGCTGGTTCCCCAGTCGGGCACGTCGGTGTGATAGAAAGCCGGCTCGAAGAACTTGTACTCCAGGACCAGGCGCTGGTGCTCGCCGATCCGGGCGTAGATCTTGCCGAGGGAGTCGGCGAGGCGGTCCTGCCGGCCGCGGATATCGCCCTGGCCCGGGTAGTTGGTGCCGTCGGCGAGCCAGATCTTCAGGTCTTCCGAGCCGGTCTGGTTCATCACGTCGATGCAGTCGAAGTGGTGATCGATCGCCATCTGGCGCACCTTCGGGTCGATGTGGGTCAGGCTGCCGAACTTGTAGGCGTCATCCTGGAACGTGTTCGAGTTGACCGTGCCGAGCGCGA
>NZ_JASJXJ010000322.1:0-926 GCF_035018685.1 Cryobacterium sp. RTC2.1 | reverse complement strand
GATCAGGGGGCTGCGGGGGCGGGGTGGTGGATCTGGGTGCGTTCGCCCGAGCGGTCGATCTCGTGCCGGCTCATCAGCTCGCCGCAGATCGGGCAGGTCGCCTCGGCGCGCTCCGCCTGCTTCTGCTCGGTCGTCTCCGTCGTATACGGGCCGAGCGGCGGCGGCCCGATCCAGGGCAGCAGCGTGCGATTCAGCCAGGACACGGCGCCCGCGAGGCCGTGTTCGCCCGACGGCCTGTCGTCAGAATCGCCCGGTTCGCCGGTTCCTCGTCTCGATGCGCGTGTCATAATGGTTAGTGTACTAATCAATTACGATTAGTGCACTAATCAATTCCGTCGAGACGGTCGCGACGGGGAACAGCAGAGGCGCGGGACCAACCGATGACAGACGATTCCCCGGGCACGACCGGTTCCGCGACAGTGCCCGCGTCCGCGCCCGACCTGCTCCGCCTCGAGGACCAGGTCTGCTTCGCCCTCGCGATCGCGTCCCGCAGTGTGATCTCGGTGTACCGGCCGATCCTCGAGCCGTACGGCCTCACGCATCCGCAGTACCTCGTGCTGCTCGCCCTCTGGGAACGCAGCCCGCGTTCGGTCTCTGACCTCAGCGCCGAGCTGCGCCTCGAACCCGCGACCCTCTCCCCGCTGCTGAAGCGCCTCGAGACCGCCGGCCTCGTCGGCCGCAGTCGCAATGCGCACGACGTACGTGTGCTCGACATCACGCTGACGGATGCCGGTCGAGCACTCCGCGAGGACGCCCTCACGATCCCGCCGCGCATCATCGACAAGCTCGGCATGAGCCTGGATGAGCTCACCGCGCTGCGAACCTCGCTCTGGCGGGTGATCGACGCGGCACAGTCCCCCTGACCCGCGAAAGCGGGTGAATCGTCGCTTTCGCTGCGGCATACCGACGATTCACCCGCTTTCGCG
>NZ_JASJXJ010000321.1:0-949 GCF_035018685.1 Cryobacterium sp. RTC2.1 | reverse complement strand
TCCTGAGGGTCGGCCACAGCGGGGTACTGAAGGAAGACCATGTTCGCCAAGCCGGTATCTTTGAGCGCGAGCGCAATTTGGACCTGAGTCGTGGGATTGGTCAAGGTGTCAGAGAGGACCATGTTGTCTGTCGCCGCCTTGGCCAGGGAGTACAGCATGACAGGGTTACCGAGGACGCCGCCCGTTTCGACTTTCCGGGCCAACGCAGCCATGAACACTTGCTGGTTGCTGATGCGGCCCAGGTCGCTGCCGTCACCGACACCGTGTCTGCTCCGCAGGAACGACAAGGCCATGTCACCGACGATGCTCTGCTGTCCGGCCGCCAAATGCAAGGGCGGATTCGTGTAGAGGTCATCGATCGGGGAGGCCACACACACGGTGACGCCGCCGATGGCGTTGGACATCGCTGAGACCCCGTCGAAACTGATCTGGGCGGCGAAGGGAATCTGAACGCCGGTAAGTTTTTCGATCGTGAGCACCACGCAGGAAAGCCCTCCGCGGGCGAGCGTCGCGTTCAACATCACCCGACTGGACGCCGACGCCGTCGACCCATCAGATTGCGGACACGCGGGAACAGGGATCATGAGATCCCTAGGGAAACTGATCACACTCACGTTCTGATGGTTTTTCGAAATGTGTAATAACAGGGTGACATCGTTATTGCCCGCACCGGAACTTCCCGCCAAACCTGCGCCCGTCGCAAAAGCCCCACCCTGCCCGGACCGGGTATCCGTTCCCGTCAGGAGTAGATCGACCCCGCCGGAAATGGCTGCGACGTCTGCCGCAGGCGCAGCAGTGCTCCCGGGTGTGTCCGCAAGGTGGGCGAGATGCACGCCCGGTTTCACGCTGCTGGCAACATCCCACGTGGCAACAGCTGCAATAGTCCCCCCACTGACCAGGAGAACGCTCACGGAGAACACGAGCGCGACCCTCACGGTTTGCCATGGGC
>NZ_JASJXJ010000320.1:0-962 GCF_035018685.1 Cryobacterium sp. RTC2.1 | reverse complement strand
GCGGGTACGTCGGAACCGGGGTCGCGACCACGAACCTGGCCGGGCGCACGCTGACCGAGCTGATCCTCGCGCGCGTCGCCGGGAACGCCCCGGGCGGTGCGGCCGGTGCTGCGGCCGGTGCCGGGGCCGCGCTGAGTGAGCTGCCCTGGGTCAACCATCGGGTGCGGAACTGGGAGCCCGAGCCGCTGCGCTGGCTTGCGGTGACCGGGTTGTATCGCGCGTACGGGATCGCGGACCGCGCAGAGCACGGCGGCCGCCGCACGACGACCTCGCCGCTCGCGACGATCGCCGATCGCGTCTCGGGCCGAGGCCACTGAACCGATTCGACGGAGTTCTTGGGTGTCGAACACGTGGGAGCGCGGTCGCGGCGGATGCCCTGGGTCGGGCCGGCCGCGGATGTGGTCTACTCGAGGCATGAACGTTCCGCCGGCGCCCCGTGCGCCCGATGCTTCCGCCGAAACTTCCGCCGAGACCCTCGTGGCCGCATACCGGGTCGCGCTGGCCGCGGCCGACGCGGCCGCGGTGAGCGTGCGTGCGGCGCGCCCCGAAGACCTGGCCGCGGTCGTCGCGCTCTTCGAGCGCACCTGGGGTGCCGGACGCAGCCCGGACGCCTCCCTCCTGCGCGCCCTCGACCACGCCGGTAACACGGTGCTCGTCGCCACGAGCGACGCCGATGCCGCACCCGCGTTCGTCGGGGCCGCACTCGGCTTCCTCGGCTGGACGGGCGGCATCCACCTGCACTCGCACATGACGGCCGTCGCCCCCGGGCTGCGCGGCGGCGGGGTCGGCTACGCGCTCAAGCTCTTCCAGCGCGCGGTCTCCCTCGAGCACGGCGTCGACGAGATGCGCTGGACCTTCGACCCGCTGATCCGCCGCAACGCGCACTTCAACCTCGTGAAACTCGGGGCAGAGGTGACCGACTTCCACCCGGACTTCTACGGGCGACTCGACGACGCGATCAG
>NZ_JASJXJ010000319.1:0-972 GCF_035018685.1 Cryobacterium sp. RTC2.1 | reverse complement strand
CTCATCCTGCTGCCACTGAACGCGAACCAGGTCGCAGCCGGTTCCCGGTCTGATCCCGGGCCTGACCTTCCTCTCGGCACGATGACGGACCCGACGTTCACCGCCCAGGCGCGTCTGGCCGCTCACCGACTAAATCTCTTCCGGATCGCACCAGACATGGTCCTCACGCCCTGCGAACCGGGCTGGATGCCGCTCACTCAAGGGGTACTGACGGAACTGCGTCACCTACCGCGCGTTGTCCGCTCCGACCGTCGACTGGACGTTGAAGAGGCCTGGGATCGTCACCAAAGCGCACGGCGCCAAGACCCCTCACTCCGGCCCGGCTGGTTGTCGCGGACCGAGTCGTCCCCCGAAGCTGGCGACACCGGTGACGCGACTTCGACCTCGTTCAGCCCGCCGAGCAGACTCGAACTATCAGCAAACATGGACACCAAGGACGTCGTATCCACTTCGAGGCGGTCGTTCGTCACAGATTTGCTCATGCCGCTGGGGACTGCCCCGAGTTCAGTTGACTCAAAGGGTTAGTGGTTTCAGGCGGCCTTGAGGGCCACGTTTATTGTCTCAAACTCGATCGGGGTGAGCTTGCCGAGGCGGCGTTGTCGGCGCTTGCGGTGGTAGGTCCTCTCGATCCAGACCACCATCGCCAGGCGCAGTTCTTCCCGGGTTGACCACCGCTGCCGGTCCAGGACGTTCTTCTGCAGCAGGGCGAAGAACGACTCCATCGCGGCGTTATCGCCGCAGGCGCCGACGCGACCCATCGACCCGGTGATGCCGTTGTTCTTCAGCACCCGAAGGAACGCGTTGGAGCGGAATTGAGAGCCTCGGTCCGAGTGCAGGATCGTGCCGTCGATGGTGCGCTGGCCGATCGCGTTGCGGGCCGCTGCGACGGCCAGGGATGCTTTCATTCGGGAGTCGATGGAGTAGCCGACGATCTTGTTCGAGTAGACGTCTTTGATCGCGCAGAGGTAGAGC
>NZ_JASJXJ010000318.1:0-987 GCF_035018685.1 Cryobacterium sp. RTC2.1 | reverse complement strand
GATGACCCGGCACCCAGCGGCAATATCAGTGGCCCCCGAAGGCAATATTCACTGGCCCCCAAACCCACAAATACTCACGAGGAGAATCTTCCCTCTAAGTGGCTACACCGCAAGGGTCGAGTCAGGCTTCGCACGGCTCGACCTTCCTGCGGGATGGATCAAGTCGATCTCAGGTGCCCTGCAACCGGAGATGCCCACCGCTCGTGTCGTCACCAATAGCAGGGTAGCGGGCGAATGCCTGTCCTCCCACCTCCCACTTCCAACCGAACTTGCCGAGTATCTTCGGCAACACCGCTCCTCTCCCGAAAAAGGTAGATACGCAGGCAGGCAGGTAGCTAGCTAGCTAGCTAGCTAGCTAGCTAGCTAGCATCGATCTTGGCCTCGTGCCCCGTTAGAAACTACCAATATGAACTTTCGCATTCACACAGAGGTCGCTACCCGCCCGCGCAACCCGAACCTACGGAGATAGCTCGGCCTTACGATTTCAGTGAGATGACCAAATCTGAATTGCCCCTGAACCCAAGCTGTTCGGCCATGATCGAACGATTCCTATCTCACTGGAATCGTAAGGCCGAGATAGCTACCAACGGCCTGTGTCAGCGCTTCGCACTCCGGCTCGGCGCTAAGCCCCTCACCGATCCGCAGCTCACCTCGCGGCCGCTCCATGAAGCCCCCGGCGAACCCACGCGGACATCGCCGGGTTCTAATGTGCCGGTCCTGTTAACGCCAACCGAAAATAGGGCCACTTCTGCCAACTGAAAACAGGGCCACTCTCGTGTGGTTCTAGTGTGCCGTAGTCGCGGTGGGTTGGTGTTGCTTGAGCCGGTAGCTGTTGCCTTTGAGGCTGATCACGTCGGCGTGGTGAACGATGCGGTCGATCATCGCGGAGGCGATGGTGAGGTCGCCGAACACGTCGCCCCAGCGAACTGAGGTTCCCATACGTTCGTTCCGACTCTGAGTGCCGCATCCCCTGTGGGGAGTAGGTCG
>NZ_JASJXJ010000317.1:0-1018 GCF_035018685.1 Cryobacterium sp. RTC2.1 | reverse complement strand
CCGAGCGTCAGGTCCGTGGGCACGCACCGCACGATGGATGCCGCCCGCGCCTGGTTCACCCGGTCGAGGCCGAACGCCGCCGCGACGAGCTTGGTCAGCCGGGCGCTGTGGATCGGACCCTCGGCCGTGACCGCCGCACGGATGGCGGACTGGACCTTCGCCGCGGCCGCCGCTCGCGGCAAGGCGTCGAGCACGTCGACCGTGCCGAGACGCCCGGGGTGCCACTCGGCGTAGTCGAGCACGAGGGAACTCGTGGTCGCACGGGTGTTGGCCAACGCCACAGTCGGGACGGACACCGCGCGGGATGCGACGAGTACCTCGGGTGCATCCCGTGGCGTTTCGGTGATGGTTGGTTCGGGCTCGACGCCCGCGGGGAGGTCCAGCTCCCTGGCCACGTCGGCCGCGGCTGCAGCTTCAGTCGCGGCCTCGACCGCCCCCGCGAGCCGGGCGACCGTCTCGTCGCGGTGGTGCAGCCACTCGGGCAGCCAGACCCGCTCGACGCCCGGCCAGCGCATGATACCCTGCAGCACGTCCACGGGCAGGCCGTCGCGGTCGGAGACCGTGCGCCGCGCACGCCAGTTCGGCCCGTCGAGCAGCACCGCGACGAGCGGCCGACCCGGGTCCGTTGCCGAGGCGAGGCTGAGGTCTACCCGGAAGTCGGAGAGCCCGACGTCGGTCTGCACGACGTGCCCCGCGGCGCGGAGTGCGGCCGCGATGTCGTCGCGGTGTCGGTCCACGGTGGACGTGCGGCGGACATCCGTGCTCAGCGCCTCGGCGCCCGCGCCCGCCATCTCGAGGTAGGCCTTGAGGTGTTTGATGCCGACCGAGCTGGTGTCCTGGGCGCGCAGTACCGCCGGGTCGAAGCTCGCATAGAGCACCACCTGTCGCCGCGCACGGGTGATCGCCACGTTGAGGCGGCGCTCGCCGCCCGTCCGGGAGAGCGGCCCGAAGTTGAGCGGCACCACACCCTTCTCGTTCGCGCTGAACGCGATCGAGAAGAGGATGCTGTCGCGCTCGT
>NZ_JASJXJ010000316.1:0-1046 GCF_035018685.1 Cryobacterium sp. RTC2.1 | reverse complement strand
ATCTTCGTCGTCACGTTCCCGTTCTCGGACATGCGCTTCGTTCAGGCCTACCGCGGAGAGACCGCCGAGTGCGTCTGCCACGGGCTGCGCACCGTGTTCGATCACATCGGCGCCGCGCCCCGGCACCTGGTCTTTGACAACGCCACCGGTATCGGGCGAAGAGTCGGCACCAAAGTCGTCGAGGCCAAACTGTTCGGCGCGTTCAAACTGCATTACCGGTCGGAGTCGCGGTTTTGCAATCCATACTCCGGCAACGAGAAGGGCAACGTCGAAAACGCCGTCGGGTTTCTCCGCCGAAACCTGATGGTTCCCGAGCCAGAAGCGGCCACTCTCAAGGGGCTCAACGACGTGCTGATGACACGGTGCATGGCCTTGGCCGAGACGACGCACTACCGGAAAGGCCTACCTATCAGCGAGCTCTTCGCCCAAGACGTCGCTGCGTCGCTGGCGCTGCCCGGCGTGGGGTTTGACCCGGTGCGTTATGAGTCCCGCACGGCTGACAAGAAGGGAAACGTCCTCATCGACGGCAACACCTACGCGGCCGGATCCTCATTCCACAGCCGCACCCTCACCGTCGGGCTCCGCCACGACGTCGTCGAGATCCTCGATGAGCATTCCGCGCCGGTGCGGTCCTTTCCCCGCGCCTTCGGAGTGCAGGCCGAGACGATCTTCGAGCCCGCGGCACTGCTGCCGCTGCTAGTGACCAAGCCCGGCGCCTGGAGCCATTCCCCGCTGCGGCCGTTGGTCTCTGAGCCGGTGCGCGACTGGCTCGACAAGGCCCCCGCGACCAACCGACGCCGCCTGCTCAGTGCCGTCGAGGCCGCATCGGGATCGGCCGGGTTCGACGCCGCCATCACTGCTGCCGACCTGCTCATCCAGCGCGGCGACACCCCCGAGATCGCCGCGCTGGGCATGCTCGCCCGACGCCTGGCCGACGGCACCAGCCCGGCCGTGGAGAACGTGGACCTGAGCGTCTATGACATCTTCACCACCGAAAGCTTCACCACCCTCAACACGCTGACGGGAGAAATCGCATGACTCTGATC
>NZ_JASJXJ010000315.1:0-1051 GCF_035018685.1 Cryobacterium sp. RTC2.1 | reverse complement strand
GCGATCGGCCAGCGCACCATCGACGGCACGATCCTGCACTCGGACCGAGGCTCTCAATTCCGCTCCAACGCGTTCCTGCGCGTGCTGAAGAACAACGGCATCACCGGATCGATGGGCCGCGTCGGCGCATGCGGCGACAACGCCGCGATGGAGTCCTTCTTCGCGCTGCTGCAGAAGAACGTCCTCGACCGGAAGCGGTGGTCAACCCGAGAGGAACTGCGCCTCGCGATGGTGATTTGGATCGAACGGACATACCACCGCAAACGCCGGCAACGCCGCCTTGGCAAGCTCACCCCGATCGAGTTTGAGACAATAAACGTGGCCCTCAAAGCCGCCTGAAACCACTAACCCTTTGAGTCAACTGAACTCGGGGCAGTCCCCATGTTCGATGCCCCGGAGCAGCACCTGAACGTCAGATTTGCCATGGGCCAGACCCTTGTCGATGACTGCCAGACCAATGCTTCGATCAGTGCGGAGGACGAGTTGGTGCTTCTGCTTAACGGCCGTGCCAACGGCACCCCCTACAACTGCAAACCGTGAGGACCATCATGAGAAAACGCACTCGTTTCTGCTTGGCTGGCCTCGCCGCCATCGGCCTGGCAGCACTGGTCGTCGCCAACCTTCCCGGCCACGCGGAAGCGGCCGTGAATTTCAGCGATCCCAGCGTTGGCTTCCGTGACCAAGCCAGCGGCGCATACCTGCGCATCGACCTGGACTCCACAGCTGCTGGAGTGGGCCAGTTCTACTTCAGCGCACCGGGCGTGGGACTCGTCGTCCCCGCGAAGACGGCGACCCTGGACCCACACAGCGCCCACGACGAACAGTTCCGCTTCGATGGTGCCGGCACCCAGTATGCCTCGGCCGTGCTGACCAGCGACATCGCCCAACCCGTCCCGAGCGGGGCAGCGGGCACGGCAACGATCAAAGTCATCGGTCATGACGACCCGACCGCGCACACCGCGAACGTGGAAGTCTGGATCAACGGCAAGCACTTCACCCTGAAAGCTGCGCCCGCCCCGCACAACGCCGGCCCCACCCTGACCGCGGTCAT
>NZ_JASJXJ010000314.1:0-1058 GCF_035018685.1 Cryobacterium sp. RTC2.1 | reverse complement strand
ATGACCGCGGTCAGGGTGGGGCCGGCGTTGTGCGGGGCGGGCGCAGCTTTCAGGGTGAAGTGCTTGCCGTTGATCCACACTTCCACGTTCGCGGCGCGCGCGGTCGGGTCGTCATGACCAATGATTTTGATAGTTGCGTTGCTGGATGCCCCGCTCGGGACGGGTTGGGCGATGTCGCTGGTCAGCACGGCCGAGGCATACTGGGTGCCGGCACCGTTGAAGCGGAACTGTTCGTCGTGGGCGCTGTGTGGGTCCAGGGTCGCCGGCTTCGCGGGGACGACGAGTCCCACGCCCGGTGCGCTGAAGTAGAACTGGCCCACTCCAGCAGCCGTGGAGTCCAGGTCGATGCGCAGGTATGCGCCGCTGGCTTGGTCACGGAAGCCGACGCTGGGATCGCTGAAATTCACGGCCACTTCCGCGTGACCGGGAAGGTTAGCGACGACCAGTGCTGCCAGGCCGATGGCGGCGAGGCCGGCCAAGCCGAAACGAGTGCGTTTTCTCATGATGGTCCTCACGGTTTGCAGTTGTAGGGGGTGCCGTTGGCACGGCCGTTGAGGAGAAGCACCAACTCGTCATCCGCACTGATCGAAGCATTGGTCTGGCAATCATTGACAAGGGTCTGGCCCAAGGCAAATCTGACGTCCAGGTGCTGCTCCGGGGCATCGAACACGGCCTGACCCAAGGCGATGGATTCACTGGGCGGAAACAAGGGATCCCAGAAGTAGCGGTGCAGTTGAACGAATTCCCAGTTCTGTGCGCCGCGAGGTCCACTCAGAAATTTCTGACCGCCCTCAGCTGACGTATCGGTTGGTTCGTCTGCGCCGCGGAGCACGACATCGTCGCCCAGTGAGGTGTTGTCGCCGTAATTGAGTCGAGTTCGAATTATTTGTCGAGAAGCGTTCCTGATAACTGCTGCGTAGCTGAGCCGATAGAAAGTGCCAGGAAAAATTCGGAGCGCAATGTTTGCGAGAGGACAGCACTGTGAACCGTCCCGGTTTTCATGCCGCCGTTTTGTTGGCGGCTTCGATATCTATCGGGCCGTTTGTTTCAGCGTAGTA
>NZ_JASJXJ010000313.1:0-1092 GCF_035018685.1 Cryobacterium sp. RTC2.1 | reverse complement strand
GGGTGCTCGGTGGGTCAGGTCAGGTCAGGTCAGGTCAGGTCAGGTCGGCTCGGGACGGGAGCGGCGCCCGGACGGGGTCGGGATCGCGCGGTCCCGCCGTGAGCCGGGTCTCGGCGTAGTACCCGGCGATCTGGGCTTGGACGGCCCGGCGGGCCGCGGCGGGGTCGGCCGCGCGAATGCACGCGACGATCTCGCGGTGTTCGAGCCTGAGGCGGGCGGATGTCTCCGCCCACGACCCGAGCGCGGCAACGCCCGCGCGTGCGTACGCTTCGATCGCACTGCGGAGTCCGGCCATGGTCGCGGTGATGACCTGGTTCCCGGTTGCCTCGGCGAGGGCGAGGTGGAACTGGGCGTCGAGCGCGAGGAACTCGGATTCGGTCCGGCCCGGCGCATCCATCGCGTCGAGGAGCTGCTCAGCCGGTTCGAGCGACGCCGGTTCGAGCGACGCGGGGTCGTGCGCCTCGGCGAGTTCGGTGACGACGGCGGCCTCGAGCACGAGCCTGGTCTTCACGACGTCCTCGACTGGGAAGCCCTGGGCCGCGACCTGCAGTCGCATCAGCGCGGACATCCCGCCGCCGGGAAGCGCCACGATGATCGCCCCCGATGTCGGCCCGGAGCCCGTCGCGGTACGGATGAGTCCGAGCACCTCGAGCACCCGGATGGCCTCGCGCACGCTCGACCGGCCGACGCCGAGGGAGGCGGCGAGGGAGCGTTCGGGTGCGAGGCGATCCCCGGGTCGCAGCCGACCCGAGAGCAACTCGCCCTCGATCGATTCGAGCACGAGTTGCCAGGCCCTGCGCTCGTCGGGGAGTGCGCCCTGCGTGGGCACGGCGTCAACGGTCACGGGCTCCTCCTCGGCAGTGGGGTGGTCTCGGTCGTTGCGGCGGCGGCCGTGAGACGAAGCCGCTGTGGTCTGACCACACACTACACGGCGACGCCTGCCCGGGTCCAGCCCTCTCCCCAACCCGCCCCTCCAACCGCGAGAGTACGAAAATGGCCCCTTCACGTCGTGAGGAGGGGCTGTGAAGTCTCGTTCTCAATCTGACAGTTCTGTCTCATGACCTTGCTGACAGTTCTGTCTCGGGACCTGCC
>NZ_JASJXJ010000312.1:0-1099 GCF_035018685.1 Cryobacterium sp. RTC2.1 | reverse complement strand
GCCGAATGCCCCGTAGGCGTTCACGAGGTGATACCGGTTGAAGCTCGCGTTCATCAGCTGCCTGCGCGCGACCAGGTTGCGGGCCGGCCAGAAGCTCAGCACCACGAGCAGGAGGGTGACTGCGAGCACGAGCACGACGAACCACGGCGGGGCGCCGGGGAGGGCTGTCGAGGGCTCGCCCGCGGCGCCGGGGAGGAACGGGAAGACCGTCCGGAATGCGCGGTCGTCGACCGCGGCGAAGACGAGCACGATCGTGATCCAGTTCAGCCAGGCGAAGTTTCCGGTGACCACGAGCCACAGCTGGGTCAGGGCGAGCACGGCGGCGGCGACGGATGCGACGGGCTGGGGTGCGAAGAGGAAGAACGGCACCACGAGTTGCGCGACATGATTGCCGAGCACCTCGCCGCGGTGGAACCAGGCCGGCAGCCGGTGCACGAAGGTGCTCACGGGATTCGGCATCGGCTGCGTCTCGTGATGGTAGAACATCGCGGTCAGGTCCCGCCATTCCGGGCCGCCGCGCATCTTGATCATTCCGGCGCCGAATTCCAGCCGGAAGACCAGCCAGCGCACGAAGAGAATGATCGTGAGCGGCGGGGCCACCTCGTTCGACCCGAGGAAGGCGACGACGAACCCGGCCTCGAGCAGCAGGCTCTCCCAGCCGAAGGAGTAGAAGGTCTGCCCCACGTTGACGATCGACAGGTACCCGGCCCAGAGCAGCAGGAAGGCGAGCATCGGAAGCCAGGGCGGGCCGAGTTGCGGCAGGCCGGCGACGAGGGTTGCGGCCAGCAGGACGCCGCCCCAGGCCAGCACCCGCAGCATCCGGTCGGAGTAACGCCAGTGGAAGAGGCTCGGCGCGTCGCGAAACCGCACGCGGGACACCCAGTCGCGCACCGGCAGCAGGCCGTGATCCCCGAGCAGCGCCGGGAACTGGTTGGCGGTGGACAGGAACGCCACGAGGAAGATCGCGGCTACTCCGCGCTGCAGGACCTGCCGCGCTATCGAGTAGTCGCCGGCCTCGAAGAAGGCACCGAGGAGATCCATCGTGCAGTCACCCTAGCCCCGCCTGGCCCGGCAGGGCAGGGTCAGGAAGGGCAGGGTC
>NZ_JASJXJ010000311.1:0-1109 GCF_035018685.1 Cryobacterium sp. RTC2.1 | reverse complement strand
GTGGTATTGGGGGCGGGGCGGCTCAGCGGGCGCCGACGACCATCCAGCGCGCGGCGCGGGCGCGCAGGCCGAGGGTGAGGCCGCGCGCGCCGAGGTAGCCGAAGGCGAACGCCGCCATGAGCCAGGCGAGCCCGACGGCGCCCTGCGGTGCCCAGGCGAGCACCGCCCAGGCCAGCGGCACGAAGACGAGCAGGTTCACCAGCCCGGTCACGGCGAGGTAGCGGGCATCGCCGGCGCCGATCAGCACGCCGTCGAGTACGAAGACGAGGCCGCAGAGTGGGCCGGACAGGCCGAGGACCACGAGTGTCAGGGGGAGGAGCGCGCTCACCTCTTCCGCCGTCGTGAACAGCCCGCCGAGCAGGGGGCTCGTCACGACGAGGAGGGCGCCGATGGCGGCACCCCCGAGCACACCCCACTCGAGGCAGCGCCGCAGCACCGCGCGCACCCCGGGGAGATCGCCGGCCCCGAGGCCGCGCCCGACGAGGGCCTGGGCGGCGATCGCGAGCGCGTCGAGGGCGAACGCCATCGCCGCGAACAGGGTCATCGCGATCTGGAACGCCGCGAGCTGGGGCGAGCCGAGGCTCGTGGCGACGAAAACCGCGAGCAGCATCGCCGCACGCAGGCTCACCGTGCGCAGGAACAGCCAGCCGCCGCTCGACGCCCCCCGCAGCATCCCGCCGCGGTGCGGCCGCAGCCGGGCACCCTCACGCCGGGCGTGCCGAACGACCACGACGAGATACACCGCGACCATCGCCCACTGCGCGACGACCGTGCCGAGCGCCGAGCCGACCAGGCCGAGCCCGAGACCATAGATGAACCACAGGTTGAGCACGATGTTGGCCGTGAAGCCGAGCCCCGCCACCCAGAGCGGCGTGCGGGTGTCCTGCAGTCCGCGGAGGAGTCCTGTCGCCGCGAACACGAGCAGCATCGCCGGAAGTCCCAGCATCGACACGGTGAGGTACCGGGCGGATGCCGCGGCCACGGCAGGCTCCGCGCCGAACGCTCCCACGAGCTGCGGGCTCAGCGCCGCGCCGAGCAGCGCGAGCACCAGACCGAGGCCGAGCGCGAGCCAGAGGCCGTCGATCCCGACGGACACGGCCCTGCCGCGG
>NZ_JASJXJ010000310.1:0-1137 GCF_035018685.1 Cryobacterium sp. RTC2.1 | reverse complement strand
GAGGGACCCGTGGCGACCACGGCTCCCTCCGGTTCGGTGGATGCGAGCACTGGCCCCGCTGGTGCGCGAACCGCCCCCGGCCACACGGCGGATGCCGGCGGCCCGGTGCTCCTGCTGCTCCCGCGGGACGTGCCGCTCGGCGGCCCCCGCGCCATGAACGTGCGCCGCACCCTGCCACAACGCGGTCGGTCCACGATCGGGGCCTGGTGTTTCATCGACCACTACGGGCCAGACGAGATCGCACCCCCGATCGCCCTCGAAACTGCACAGGCGACCACAACCGGCACCGGCGCTCGCGAGGAGGCATCGGGAGACGTCGCGGACGGCGCCCGTCGCGGCATGGTCGTGCCGCCGCATCCGCACACCGGTCTGCAGACCGTCAGCTGGCTCTTCGAAGGGGAGATCGAGCACCGCGACAGCGCCGGCAGCCACGCGCCGGTGCTCCCCGGCGAGCTCAACCTGATGACCGCAGGGCGCGGCATCAGCCACTCCGAGGTGTCGACGCCGGAGACCCGGGTGCTGCACGGCGTTCAGCTCTGGCTCGCGCTGCCCGAGGAGCACCGGCACCAGGCGCCGCACTTCGAGCACCACGAGGTTCCGCAGACGCCCCTCGGCGGCGGGGCGACCGCGCGGGTGTTCATCGGCACGCTCGGCCCCGTCGTCTCGGCGGCCCGGGTCTACAGCCCGGTGCTCGGCGCCCAGGTCGACCTCCCTGCCGGCGCGACGCTCGACCTGGACCTCGACCCCGCGTTCGAACACGGGGTGCTCGTCGATCGCGGCCCGGTGCTCCTCGAGGGCGTCACGCTCGCGCGCAGCGAGCTGGGCTACCTCGGGGCAGGGCGCGGCGGCATCCGCCTGGAGAATCACGCCAGGCACCCGGCCAGGGTGCTGTTGCTCGGCGGCGAACCGTTCCAGGAGCAGCTCGTGATGTGGTGGAACTTCATCGGCCGCAGCCACGAGGAGATCGCCGGGTGGCGGGCCGAGTGGCAGTCCGAGGTCATCGAGGGGGCGGATGCCGTCGGTCGTTTCGGCACGGTCGCCGGCTACCCGGGGCCCGCACTCCCCGCCCCCGAGCTCCCGACGGTGCGCCTCAAGCCCCGCGCCTGAGCCGCGCCCAGCAACTCAGCTCGCGAAAGC
>NZ_JASJXJ010000309.1:0-1208 GCF_035018685.1 Cryobacterium sp. RTC2.1 | reverse complement strand
AGGACCATGGCGAGGATCAGGTAGGCGCGCAGCACGCCCAATCCGATGGTCCGACCGGTGGAGAGCTCCGGGCGGGCGAGGAGGGTGAGGGGTGGCATCCGCCAACGGAGACGTTGACTGTGTTCCATCGGGAGCACCGCATCACCGGCCGGGCGTCGCCGGCGAAGGACCAGGGCGGTCGCTCCGACAAGAATTCCCAAGACGCTGCCCCCGCCGAGGATGGACAAGATTGTCTCTCCCGTGATGTCTGGGAAGAGAACGCTGGCTGTGAGGATGATGGAAAGCATGACCAGCACGGCGACGACAACAGACGTGAACAGGTTCAACCATTTGCCGTTGACCCAGGGGCCCAGCACGTCTTTGTCGTTGCAGAGCAATAAGAGGAAGACCGTGGCTGAAGGTAGCAGCACCCCGGCGAGAGTCTGTACTCCCACGGTCAAGAGTCCCAGCGGCGCACCGGGAATCAGAACAATCGTGGCTGCCAGGGCGAGGAGGGCAGCGAATACGGCGTAGAAGCCCTTCGCTTCCCACGGTTTGCGGTGCAGGGAGTGCTTCAACCCCAACACGTCGCCCAACGCGTATGAAGTAGACAAACCTACTGCGGCCGCACCAATAATGGACGCGTCGATCAACGCGATCGCGAACATCACTCCCACGCCAGGTCCGACAAACTTGCCGAGGCCTTCTGCGACCCCGAGTGCGTCAGTGAAATTGCCGAATTCGGGCCGGCCCGTGAAGGTGGCGGACGTGAAGCCGATGATCGCGGCCGCACCGACGATGACCATCAAGATCCCGATCCACAAGTCGACCTTTTCGTAATTCATGAACCGGGGCGTGATGCGCTTGTCAATGACATAGGACTGTTGGAAGAACAACTGCCACGGGGCGACGGTCGTGCCGACGATCCCGATGATGAGCAGCATCACCGTGGAAAGTTGGGACCCGGGTGGCATCCCGGGGAGCACAAAATTGGTCGCCATCTCACCCAGATTCGGACCCGACAGAAAGAAAATGGGGACCAACAAGAGGGACCCGGCAACAAGAACCATGCTGACGCGTTCGAACCGTTTAAAAGACCCGGTGCTGACGGCGCCGAGCACGAGCACGGCTGCAACAATTACGCCGGGAATCTGGGGGATGCCCAGATACTGCAAGCCCAAACTGATACCGATGAATTCGGTCACGATGGTGAGCGCGTTCAGGATGAA
>NZ_JASJXJ010000308.1:0-1216 GCF_035018685.1 Cryobacterium sp. RTC2.1 | reverse complement strand
CCGCACCCCTCTGCGGAGCACGAGAGGCGTCAGGGGCGGCGTCCTCGTCCAGGTATCCCCATGCGTTCACGGGCGACACGCCCGCCGAGAGGAGCACGGCCAGCCGCTGCACGATCCGGGCCGCATCCTCGATGTCGGCGTCCCCTCGGGCTTGCTTCACCGCTCCACGGCGCATCACCGGGCGCCCCCGACCGGCACGGCGACTTGCACAGCGACCGGCAGAGCCACCAGCAGCCCGCGGCCGTCGAGCTCGAACCGGCCGAGCTGCGCGAGCCTGCGCTCACCGCCGCGGCGTTCGAGGTGCAGCACAAGGCCGATCGCGCTGACCGCCTGCCGGGCGACGGCCGCCTGGCTCATCCCGGCGAGCGCCCCGAGGGCCTCGAGCCGGGCGGGCACGTCGCCCAGGGAGTTCGCGTGCAGGGTACCCGCCCCGCCGTCATGGCCGGTGTTGAGGGCGGTGAGCAGCTCGCGCAGTTCGCCGCCGCGGCATTCGCCAAGCCCCAGCCGGTCCGGGCGCATCCGCAGGGCCTCGCGGAGCAACGCGTCCAGGCCGACCCGCCCGGCGCCCTCGAGGTTCGGCTGCCGCGATTCGAGCGCCACGACGTGGGGGTGCTCGATGCGGAGTTCGGCGACGTCCTCGATGACGACGATGCGCTCCCCCGGCGGAGCCTCGCCGAGAAGTGCTGCCAGCAGGGTGGTCTTGCCGCTGCCCGCCGCCCCGGTCACGAGCAGGTTCTCCCGGCCCTGCACCGTTGCACGCAGCCGGTCGCTGAGCGCGAGGCCCGCCGTCCCCGAGCCGAACAGGCCCGCGGCGGCGAGCGCGTCCAGTCGCGGCCGGTCGGGCCGCGGCAGCCGAATCGAGAGCAGGGTGCCCGTGCTCGACACCGGCGGCAGCACGGCGTGCACCCGGATGCCGTCGGCGAGCCGCACGTCGACGCACGGGCTCGCTTCGTCGATGTGCCGGCCACCGAGCGCGATCAGCCGCACGGCGAGCGCCCGCACCTTGGCCTCGGCGCACCGCCAGCCCGACTGCCGCACCGGGCCGAGGCCCGCATCGACCCAGAGGCCGGCCTCGCCGTTCACGAACAGGTCGGTCACACCTGCGGATGCCGCGTACCGCGCGAGCGGGCCCAGTCCGGCCAGGTCCCGCCCGGGCACCAACCCCGTCACCGACCCGGGCACCGGCCCCGTCACCGGCGCGGGCCCGGGTCGGTGA
>NZ_JASJXJ010000307.1:0-1219 GCF_035018685.1 Cryobacterium sp. RTC2.1 | reverse complement strand
CGTCAACGTGCCCGTCAAGGTCTACAGCGCGACAGAAGACCACGACACCGCGCTGCACCAGGTCCACGACGCCGACGCCGCGAGGGCACTGACGGAACAAGCCTCTGCCCGCCGCGCCGCCGCAGTCGCGGCCGCCCAGTCCCGCCTGCGCGCTGCGGAAACCAGGCTGGGTGCGGCGAAGCTTGCCGACGCCTCAGCCCACGCCGACTACGAGGCCGCTGTCAGTCGGGCCGACCTCGTGCATGCGCTCAGGGAACGCGCAGGAGTCACCGCCGACGCGTCCCGCCGGGTGCTGGCTACTCTCGTTCGCGGCCTGATGCAACAATCCGGCAACAGCACCCTCGACGCGCTACTCGACGACAGGGCCGACCATGACCTGCTGTTTCAGCTCGGCACACTGGATACCCTGTCCAGGCTGACCGCGAATCTCGACGACGTGCGCAGTCGCGTCGCCGCGGACGTCGAACGGGAGCAGGCGCTCGAGAAGCAGGATGCCGCCGCTCAGGCCGTCATCGCCGCAGTGCCGGTCTCCGCCACCCGCGCGGCGGTCGTGGCGGCGCAGGACGACGTCACCGCAGCATCCGCCGCCCTCGCCGACCTTGCCCGGTCAGCTCCGGCAGCCACGGCGGCGAGCGAGGTCCAGCCGTTCCCGGCAACTGTGCCCGTCGCGGACACCGGGCGTCTCAGCGAACAAGGCTGGACCAGACCAGCCGCAGGGCGCATCACCGATGCGTTCGGCCCGCGTCTCGTGCACCCGGTTGCCGGGGTCGGTGACTTCCACCGGGGGACGGACATCGGCGCCGGGTGCGACGCGGCCATCTATGCGGCGACCGACGGAGTCGTCGAGGCCGCCGGCGTACTGGGCACCTACGGCAACTGGATCCTGATCGACCACGGGAATGGCATCTCGACCGGCTATGCGCACATCGCTCCGGGGGAGACCCTGGTCAGCGTCGGTGAGCACGTCGTTGCCGGCCAGGTGATCGCCGGGGTCGGGAGCACGGGCGCCTCGACCGGCTGCCACCTGCACTTCGAGGTCAGGATCGACGGGACCGCCGTCGACGCCGTCCCGTTCCTGGCCCTCCGCGGCGTGAACCTCGGCACCTGAATCGGTCGCGATCACGACCGCCGCCAGACCACTCGACCTCTGCGCGCCTGGCCGGGAATCACCTGACCTTAAAGAAAAGTTGTATACAACATCTGGGGGTTTCCCCTAGGG
>NZ_JASJXJ010000306.1:0-1224 GCF_035018685.1 Cryobacterium sp. RTC2.1 | reverse complement strand
GTGCAGCATCCGTCGGTCACGTTGAAGCTGAGCGGTTTGACCGCGGAAATCGTGCCGGACCGGTTCGTTCCGGGGAGCTTCGAGCTCATCGTCGACGGCACGCCGCAGTCGCACGTGAACATCGACAACCCCGGTGAGTTGTTCTTCGAGTACGTGCAGCGGATCGGGCACGTCATCGACCTGCTCGGGGACGTCGGCGAAGCGATCACGGCCGTGCACCTCGGCGCGGGTGCGCTCACCCTCCCCCGGTACGTCGAGGCGACGCGGCCCGGCTCGCGGCAGCAGGTCGTCGAGATCGAGAGCGACCTGATCGACTTCGTGCGGGCCGAGCTGCCCTGGGACAAGCGCGCGAACCTGCGGGTGCGGCACGGCGACGCCCGCGAGGTGCTCGCCAAGCTGCCCGCCGGGCTGCACGGCACGACCGACCTCGTCGTCGTCGACATCTTCTCGGGGGCGCGCACCCCCGCCCACGTGACGAGCCGCGAATTCTACGAGCTCGCCCGGCCGCTGCTGAGCCCGCGCGGGGTGCTCGTCTTGAACGTCGCCGACGGGCCGGGGCTCGCCTTCGCGCGCGCGCAGGCGGCGACGCTCTCCGCGGTGTTCCCGCACGTGATCGGCCTCGCAGAGACCCAGGTGCTCAAGGGGCGCCGGTTCGGCAACATCGTGCTCGTCGCAACGCTCTCGCCGGTCGACCTGACCTGGGTGCCGCGGCTGCTCGCCGGCGGCCCGCACCCGGCCAAAGTCGTCGAGGGCGCGGAGCTGCGCCAGTTCATGGCGGCCGCGCTCGTGACCACGGATGCGACGGCGACGCCGTCCCCGCTGCCCGGCCGCACGGTGTTCCAGATCGGCAACTGAGCCGGAGCAGAACATGAACGTTTGGTGACGTTGCGGCCCCGCGAAGGGGCCCCCGGCGACGAAGACAAATCGTTGCAATAAAAAACCCGATCGAGGCTGGAAAAAACCACTAGGCTCCGAGAAACTGTCGTGCACGGTAGCGCGCTGATATCCGGGGGTCCAAGCGATGTCTGCTGTCGAGTTCGAACGTGTGTCCTTTTCCGAGCGACTACGCCGCAGCGTGTCGCCGATGATGCTGCTGCGCACTGCGGGCGTTGCCGCCGCCTCCGTGGCCGCCGGCCCCCTCGTGCTGATGGTCTTCCTCCTTCTCGGTGGCACCTTCGTCGGCGGTCGGCTGGCCGAAACGGCCGACGGCGCACTCGTCTGGGC
>NZ_JASJXJ010000305.1:0-1257 GCF_035018685.1 Cryobacterium sp. RTC2.1 | reverse complement strand
GCGTGTAGCTGCCGATCGGCAGGAGTCCCGTGAGAACCACGCTTCCGGTGCCGTGCTGGTCGGTGACGGTGACGCTGCCGGTGGCCACGAGGGCGGAGGTGCGGGTGTTGCGCACCTCGACCGTGCGCGGTCCGTCCAGATCCGAGGTGACGTCGACGGTCATCGCGTGGGCGCTTCCGCGCGGCACCAGTGTCGGTGAGGAGGCCGGCTGCAGGGCGGCGGAGACGCTCGTTCGGGCCGGGGCGATGGTGATCGTCGACGTGGTCTCGGAGGCCTCGAATCCGGTGGCTGGAACGAAGGCGAAGCGCAGGTCGGTGCTTCCCGCGTGGAGGGCGGTCGTGGGGATGCTGAGCGTCTGGGTCAGCTTGGACGACTCGGTGAGCAGGGTCTGGCCCGCCCAGACCTGGATCGTCCCCTTCACCACGGTGCCGTAGTCGGCGTTCGGCGCCGTCACGACGGCGGAGGCGTTGATCACCGTACCGAGGGTGAACGGCGGGTTGTAGACGGTGGCGACGATCTGGGTCGGGTCAGGGACGATGACCGCGCCGACCTGGTAGTGGCCGGAGCTGGGCTTGAACAGGGCGGATCCCGCGTAGTCGGCGGTGATGTACGGATCGGAAAGGAGGGTGACCTGCTTCTCCGCCGAGCCGTCCACGAGGGTGAGGGTCTCGGTGGTCCCGTCGATGGTGAGGTCGACGGTTCCGTCCGGCTTCATCGACGTGGCGTAGGTCGGGGCGACCGTCACGGTCACGGTCGCCGGTCCGTTCACCGCGGCGGCGGCATCCGTGCTGATGGTGACCTCGGTGTCGGCGAGGAACGACCAGATGCGCACGTTCGAGGTGCCGGCGGCGACGGCGGTGCCGGCCGGTTCGAAGCTGAAGCTGAGCGGATGCGAGCCCGGATCGAGCGGAGCCATGCCGCTCAGGGAGGCGCGGGCGACGTGCGGGTCGCCGGGCGCGAGGGCCAGGGCGACCCGGGCGCCGAGGGGGACGGCGCCGTCGAGGAACTGTACGGTGCCCATCGGGTCGCCGTCCGGAACGGTGACCTCGGCCGAGAGGACGGGTGTCGCGCCGAAGCCGTCGAATCCGATGCTGAGCACGGGCTCGATCAGTGCGGGCGCGACCGCCGTCGACGGGGTGACGCCCGCCGCCTGGGCGGGTGCCGCAACGGTGACGGCCGGAACGACGCCGGCGACGAGGGCGACGACCACGAGCATGGCGACCCGCCCGCCGGCGGCGGTCAGGGGCAGGGTGCGCT
>NZ_JASJXJ010000304.1:0-1295 GCF_035018685.1 Cryobacterium sp. RTC2.1 | reverse complement strand
AGAGTACGAAAATGGCCTCTTCACGACATCCGAAGGGGCCATTTTCGTACTCTCGCGGTCCCTGGCCGCCGGACTGTGGATAGAACGCGCGCTCGTTCGTGGGAATCGGCATCATCGGGGGATGAAACGACGTCGCGAACTTCCCCCCGCGTTGCGTGGCCGACACTTCACCACCCGCAGTGGACGCCACGAGGGCGTATCGCGGAAGCGAATGAGGGGCGCGGACCTTGAGCAGCCGTTTCACGGCATCCGCTCACCACGATTGGGACCGGCAACGATCGCGACGCTCATAGCGGCATACTCCGAGCGGATGTCGACGGCCCAGTTCTTCAGTCACGTGACGGCAGCGCACGTGCACGGTCTTCCCCTCCCCCGGAGGTTCGCGACGTCCGGCGTGATTCATATCTGCGTCGACGACCCGGCGGAACGGCAGAGAGTGAGAGGGACCGTCGCGCACCACGCGCGACCAGGCACCGTACGCCTGGTCGATATCGGCGGTTATCGCGTGGCCGCACCGGTCGATGTCTGGCGCCAGCTCTCTGCCGTGCTCAATCTGGATGAACTCATTGTGATGGGAGACGCCCTGGTCGGAGGGAGGCGACCGCTCGCGACCATGGCCGAGCTGCGTACCGGCGTGGCGCGTCACGCAGGCAAGCGCGGCGCACGGCGGCTCAGAGAAGCGCTCGACTGGGTCCGCCCCGGCGTGCTCTCACCGCGGGAAACCGAGATCCGGCTCCTCCTGGTGCGGGCCGGCCTTCCCGAGCCGGAAGTGAACGCTCCCCTAACGGATAGGTCGGGACGGAGGATTGCGACGGGCGACCTCGTCTACCGGGAATATCGAGTGCTCGTTGAGTACGACGGCGAGCAGCATCGAACGGACGAAGAGCAGTATCACTGGGACATCGATCGGCTCGATGCGATCATGGAAGCCGACTGGCGGGTGGTTCGCCTGAACAAGACACATCTTCGACTCAAGAGCGCGTCGGCCGTGCGCAAGGTCGACACCGCACTTCGGGACCGCGGCTGGCGCCCCTGACCCATCCGGCCGTCGCATTCGCGCCGACCCAGCCCCCGGCATCCCTCACCCCTCCCGCGAGAGCGGAGAAACGGCCCCTTGGTGCGCCCTATGAGGGCACAATTCGTACTCTCGCGGCGGGGCGCCGCACTGACGGGTTCGCGAGAGCGGAGAAACGGCCCCTTCGCCGACCGCGAAGGGGCACAATTCGTACTCTCGCGGCTGGCTGCAGACCGCACGGGTCGTCAGGCGACAGGGTACAGGCGGGAGGGTCAGAGGG
>NZ_JASJXJ010000303.1:0-1299 GCF_035018685.1 Cryobacterium sp. RTC2.1 | reverse complement strand
CCGAGAGGAAGGTCAGGCCCGGGATCAGACCGGGAACCGGCTGCGACCTGGTTCGCGTTCAGTGGCAGCAGGATGAGTGATCCGAATGAGTGCATCCCTGTCCTCTGCTTCCTCAAGTCTTGGTCTCGACTTAGGTCCTCGCCCTTGGCGTTCTGGTCTTTCCGGGTCCGATGAAGGGTTGGACCGGGGGATCTAGTCGAGTTGAGCACTTTAGAACGCGGCGCGCTAGCAAGGTAAAGCTATCCATGTTGCCGCGCCGCCCAGACGGCGGCCGTTTAACGTCGCGGCAAGGTGAACGCTTGTGGAACATTGACAGCCGCGATTGCTTCTGTTGGGGTCTCCGCGTACAGTCATCTTTGCAGGGCGCCGTTCGTTAGCTGAGGCTCCTTTGTGGATATAAGCCAGCGACCCCCAACGTCCAGAGACGCCCCGGGTCAGGACAGGTTTTCCCGGAACAAGGGATTGCCCCGATTGGCTCCCGGTTTCCGGGTTAACGCCGCAAAGTGCCAAAGGTCTTACGAGGAGAGGTTACCTCGGCCGGTCTGGTCGGACTCTTCGTGTGCGCTGAGCAAAGCGGAGGGAGCACGTCAATGAGCGAGAGCCATAGACCCTACCTCCTGCCGACCACGCGCACCAGGTAGCAGTCTGCCTGCACACGCCTTTCTGGTGGCGTGCCCCGCGGTGATCGCAGCCCGGCCAGGTCATATTTTCTCGCCCGGCCCTGTGGTTTCCGCGGTGTTCCCGACATCGCCGGCCCTCGTGGGGCCGCGTTTGATCGGCTCCCGGATCCTGTCTTTTCATTTCCTGCAGAAAGTTCACCATGGATACAACGTCAAACCTCGTTCCTCCGACCGGGCCCGTGTCAGCGGTCCTGGATTCCGCGCACGTGGGCGATATTGAAGGGGCCATGGGCACGATTCGACTCGGCGATGATGCGCCGCGGCGGGGCGTGCGGGCAAAACTGCGTACCCTTTTGGCCATTCTGGGTCCTGGACTGATTGTGATGGTCGGCGACAACGACGCTGGCGCGTTTGGGACCTACACGCAAGCTGGCCAAAATTATGGGACCACATTGCTGTGGACGTTGCTGCTGCTGGTACCTGTCCTCTACGTGAACCAGGAAATGGTGTTGCGGTTGGGGGTGGTCACGGGGGTGGGCCATGCCCGGCTCATCTTGGAACGTTTTGGAAAGTTCTGGGGAGCCTTCAGCGTCATTGACCTGTTCATCCTGAACGCGCTCACCATCGTGACCGAATTCATCGGTATCAGTTTGGGCTTGCAGTATCTGGGCATCCCCCA
>NZ_JASJXJ010000302.1:0-1317 GCF_035018685.1 Cryobacterium sp. RTC2.1 | reverse complement strand
CCGCAGTCCGGTGAGCGCGCGCCCTACCGCGGCAACACTGAGCGCCCGCAGCGTGATGGTGAGCGTCCTCCGTACCGCGGTAATTCCGAGCGTCCGCAGTCGGGCGAGCGTGCCCCGTACCGCGGCAATTCCGAGCGCCCCCAGGGCGACCGTGCTCCGTACCGTGGCAACTCCGAGCGTCCGCAGTCCGGTGAGCGCGCGCCCTACCGCGGCAACACTGAGCGCCCGCAGCGTGATGGTGAGCGTCCTCCGTACCGTGGCAACTCCGACCGTCCGCAGTCGGGCGAGCGCGCCCCGTACCGTGGCAACTCCGACCGTCCGCAGGGCGGCGCCGAGCGCAAGCCCTGGTCGAAAGACGCGCCCCGCACCGACCGCCCGCAGCGCGACGGCGAACGTCCCGCGTACCGCGGCAACTCCGATCGTCCCCAGACCGGCGAGCGCAAGCCGTGGTCGAAGGACGCACCGCGCACCGAGCGTCCGCAGTCGGGCGGCGACCGCAAGCCCTGGGCGAACGCGACCCAGCGCGGCGGTTCGGCCACCCGCGCCGGAGCACCGCGTGGCGACGCCGGCAAGAAGCTCTGGACCCGCGACGGCGCCCCCGCCCGCGGCGACCGCGATGCCCGCGCCGTCGAAGAGGAAATGACCGAAGAGCAGCGGATGCAGCGCGAGCTGCGTTCGGTGCGCCCGCGCCACGACGACCCCGAGCTCCCCGACGACATCTCGTCTGCCGACCTCGACCGGATCGCACGGAACGAACTCAAGACCCTGACCAAGGACAACGCCGAGGCCGTCGGCGCCCACCTCGCCATGGCCGCCCGGGTCATCGACGAAGACCCCGAGCTCGCCCACCGTCACGTGATGAGCGCCGCCCGCCGTGCCGGCCGCATCGCGGTCGTGCGGGAGAGCCTCGCGATCACCGCGTACGCCACGGGCGACTTCGCCCTTGCTCTGCGCGAACTGCGCACCTACCGCCGCATCTCCGGGTCCAACTCGCAGCTGCCGCTCATGGTCGACAGCGAACGCGGCGTCGGTCGCCCGGACCGCGCCCTCGAGCTCGGCCGTTCCGTCGACCGCTCCACCCTGCCCGCCGGCGTCCAGGTCGCCCTGGCGATCGCGATGTCCGGTGCCCGTCTCGACCTCGGGGAGACCGAGGCCGCCCTGGCCGAGCTCGACATCCCGCAGCTCGACCCGAAGACCGCGTTCTCCTACAGTGCCGAGCTGTTCTCCGCCTATGCCGAGGTGCTCGAGGAACTCGGCCGCACCGACGAGGCCGCGCAGTGGAATGAGCGCGCCGACCGCGCGGATGCCGCCCAGGCA
>NZ_JASJXJ010000301.1:0-1360 GCF_035018685.1 Cryobacterium sp. RTC2.1 | reverse complement strand
GTGAACCGTCCCGGTTTTCCTGCCGCTTTCTTTCTGGTGAAAGGATTCGGATATGCCCAAGAAACACCCAACAGAGGTTCGCGAACGAGCGGTCCGTATGACCCTTGACCGTTTGAAGGATTACCCATCGATGTGGGCCGCGTGCCGCGACCTTGCACCGAAGCTCAATATCGGCGCGGAAACGCTCCGGAAGTGGGTCACCCAGGCCCAGGCCGATGCCGGCGAACGTAGCGGGCCCACAAGCGAAGAGCTCGAGGAAATCAAGCGCTTGAAGCGCGAGAACCGCGACCTTCGAGAAACGAACGACATCCTCAAAGCAGCCGCGTCTTTCTTCGCGAGGGAGCTCGACCCTCGCAACCGTCCATAGTCGCTTTCATCGTTCAGATGAAGGCGAATGGCCATGGAGTCGAGTTGACGTGTGGCGTCCTGCGCGAGCAGGGCGTTGCTGTCACTTCACGGTCATTTCGGGCATGGAAGACCCGCGCCGCCGCAGCGCGAGTTCAGAGCGACGCTGCCCTCGTCGATCGGCTCAAAGCGTTGAAGGCGCGAGATACCCAGGGCCGTCAGCAACCTGAGATTCTCTACGGTCGGCGGAAGATGACGGCGTGGCTGAACCGAGGCGAGTTCGCCGGCGTTTCCAAGCACACGGTCGACCGGTTGATGCGCCTCGAGGGCATGAATGGCCTCGTAAGGGGCCGTAAGCCCCGGGAGTCGGCGTCGGCTGGCAAGGACTCACCGCGAGCTCCTGACTTGCTCAAACGTAACTTCAGTGCGCCCCGCCCTAACCATTCCTGGGTCACGGACTTCACCTACGTACCAACGTGGGGCGGCTTCGTCTACGTAGCTTTCGCAATCGACTTGTACTCCCGAGCGATCGTGGGCTGGCATGCGTCAACGGCCAAAGACACGCCGTTCGTGGAAGTCTGTTTGAACATGGCGCTCTGGCGTCGCGATCGCGCCGGCCACGCCGTGGGGCCCGGTTTGATACATCACAGCGATGCCGGATCTCAATACACATCGATTAAATTCACCGAGACTGTCGCTCTGGAAGGGCTCATCGCCTCGATCGGAACTATCGGTGACGCGTACGATAACGCGGCCGCGGAGACCGTCATGGGGCTCTACAAAAACGAGGCCGTGGCGAAGAACTCACCCTTCATGACGGGGCCGTTGAAGACTCTCGCGGACGTCGAGAAACTCACCTTCGATTGGTTGGATTGGTACAACAATCGGCGCCTGCACAGCGCGCTCGGGAACATGCCGCCCGAAGAATATGAACGCAACTACTACGCTGAAACAAACGGCCCGATAGATATCGAAGCCGCCAACAAAACGGCGGCATGAAAACCGGGACGGTTCA
>NZ_JASJXJ010000300.1:0-1364 GCF_035018685.1 Cryobacterium sp. RTC2.1 | reverse complement strand
GCGTCACGGGGGCGGGGTTCACGGCCGGGACCTCGTGATCTGCACGGAGACGTCGGTGAAGGGGACACTGATCGGGGCCTGCGGCTTGTGCACGGTGACCTGCACGGTCTCGGCGGCGGGGTGGGCGAGCACGACGCCCGCGATCCGCTCCGCGACCGTCTCGATCAGGTCGACCGGGTTGACCGCCGCCGCCTCCGTCACCTCGATCGCGAGTTCGCCGTAGTGGATGGTGCGGCTGACGTCGTCGCTCGACGCCGCGGCGTGCAGGTCGAGCCAGACTGTGACGTCGATCACGAAATCCTGGCCGTTCTCACGCTCGAAGTCGTAGACGCCGTGGTGAGCGGTGACCCGCAGCCCGGTGAGAGTGATGCAATCGCGGATCATGGCTCTATTCTGGCCGACTCCACGAGCGCAAGCACCTTCAGGGCCGCGCGGGTTGCCGCCACGTCATGCACGCGCACGGCCCAGGCGCCGGCCTGGGCGGCGAGCACGCTCACCACGGCGCTCGGCAGGTCACGGGCGGCGATCGGGGCGTCGTCCGGGAGCGCGGTCGCGAGGAAGCGTTTGCGGGAGGCGCCGATCATGACGGGAAGGCCGAGCATGTCGAAGGCCGCGAGGTTGGCGAGCAGGGCCCAGTTGTGGGCGGGGAGCTTGGAGAACCCCAGGCCGGGGTCGAGCACGATCCGCTCCCGCGGCACCCCTGCGGCGACGAGGGCCTCGACGCGCCAGGCGAGTTCGGCCCGGACGTCGGCGACGACGTCGCCGTAGACCGCGAGGTCGTCCATGGTGCGGGCGTGGCCGCGCCAGTGCATCGCGATGAAGGTGAGGCCGCTCTCGGCGGCGACGCTGGCCATCAGCGGGTCGGCGAGGCCACCGGAGACGTCGTTGATGATGCTCGCCCCCGCGGCCGCGGCCGCGCGGGCGGTCGAGGCGTTGAGGGTGTCGACGCTCAGCACGAGGCCCTGCCGGGCGAGCTCGGTGATCACGGGGATAACCCGGGCCTGTTCGACGGCGGGGGCGACGCGGCCGGCGCCCGGCCTCGTCGATTCGCCGCCGACGTCGATGACGTCCGCGCCTTCGGACCGGAGCAGGAGACCGTGCCGGATCGCGGCATCCGTCGACGCCCACTTGCCGCCGTCGCTAAAGGAATCGGGCGTGACATTGAGCACGCCCATGATGCGGGTCATGAGCCTGCGCCGATCAGGGCCATCACTTCGGCGCGGCGGGCCGGTTCGGCGAGTTCGCCGCGTACGGCGAGTGTGACGGTCGAGCTGTTGACCTGGCGGGCGCCGCGCGTCGTGACGCACCCGTGCACGGCGTCGAGCACAACGAGGATGCCGCGGGGCTCCAGACCGGTCTGGAGC
>NZ_JASJXJ010000299.1:0-1374 GCF_035018685.1 Cryobacterium sp. RTC2.1 | reverse complement strand
GGGGTCTGTCAAGTTTTCGGTGTAACTGGGTTTGATTTTTAGTTGTCGCGGATGGAGAGTCGGCCGTTGAAGGTGATGTCGAAGGCGTTGAGGGCTGCCTTCCATCGTTGGGTCCAGCGGGCTCGTCCTTGGCCGGTGGGGTCCAGACTCATCACGGCCAGGTAGACGCATTTCAGGGCGGCTAGCTCGTTGGGGAAGTGGCCGCGGGCGCGGACGGCTTTGCGGATCCTCGCGTTGACGGACTCGATCGCGTTCGTCGTGCAGACGATCCGGCGGATCTCGGCATCGAACTGCAGGAACGGCACGAACTCGGCCCAGCTCGACTCCCACATCCGCACGATCGCCGGGTACTTCTTCCCCCACGCCTCGCCGAACTCAAGGAAGCGTTCCTCGGCCGCGTCGACAGTCGCGGCGGTATAGACCGGCTTCAGGGCCTTCGCTATCTTGTCCCAGTCCTGCCGGGCGGCGTAACGGAAACTGGCCCGCAGCAAGTGCACGACACAGGTCTGGGTGATCGCTTCAGGCCACACGGCCCCGATCGAGTCCGGGAGGCCTTTCAGTCCGTCGCAGACGACCATGCACACGTCCCGGACACCCCGGTTCTTGATCTCGGTCAACACCTGCAGCCAGTACTTCGCTCCCTCGCCACCATCCCCGGCCCAGAGCCCGAGGATGTCGCGGTTGCCCTCGATCGTCACGGCCAGGGCTACGTAGATCGGCCGGTTCGCGACCTGCCCGTCGCGGACTTTGACGTGGATCGCGTCGATGAAAATCACCGGATACACCGGGTCAAGAGGCCGGTTCTGCCACTCCGTCATGCCCTCGAGCACGCGGTCGGTGATCGTGGAAATCGTCGTCTTAGACACCTCGGCCCCATACACCTCAGCCAGGTGAGCGCTGATATCGCCGTGGGTCAGCCCGCGCGCCGACAGCGACAACACCAGCTCGTCCACCCCGGTCAAGCGCCGCTGGTGCTTACGCACGATCTGCGGCTGGAACGAACCGTCCCGGTCTCGCGGCACCTCGATCGGGACCGGGCCGATATCCGTCAGGACCGTTTTCGTCCGGGACCCATTCCGTGCGTTCGAGGCCGACCCGGACCTCTCGTGCTTCTCGTAGCCGAGGTGATCGGTGATCTCGCCCTCGAGTGCGGATTCCAGGACCATCTTCGTCAGCTGGCCCAGCAACCCTTTCTCGCCCGTCAGCGCGAGACCCTGTTCCCGGGCCCGTCCGACCAGCTGGTCCACGAGCCGGCCATCCACCACGTCCTCCTGCTTCACCGTCGCCACGGCTTCGTCCTCCATCACGTCAAGAATCACATCAGTCATCAGGCACCTCCATTGTTAGGAGTTACACCGAAAATCGTATAGTCCC
>NZ_JASJXJ010000298.1:0-1399 GCF_035018685.1 Cryobacterium sp. RTC2.1 | reverse complement strand
CCATCGGTGCTGGTGCCCATCATGCCGAATTCGTTGGCGTGGTACTTTTTCGAAGTGACCAGGTCGGGGTCGGACAGGACCGGAGTTTTCAGGCCCATGTCGGTGGTTTTCCGAGCGATCTGCTGGGCCGGGTCGGTTGTGATGGACACGACGGCGTCGATTCCCGCGGCCTGGAGCTTCGCGGCGTCCGTTTCCAGGCTGGTGATCTGCGTCCAGCATGGTTCGCAGGCCAGGCCCTCCTGAAAGAAGAGCAGCACGTTTTTGCCGGAGTAGTCGGCCAGGGACACCTGTCCGCCGGAGTTGTCGGCGAGGGTGAATCCGGGTGCGACCTGACCGATGCCGGGGGTTCCGACGTCGTACGACGACTGCGTCGTCGTACCGGCGGCTGCCGTCTTCGGGGTGTTCGCGCTGGCGAAGACGCCGTATAGCCCGGCGAGGACGATACCGGCAATCAGCAGCCCGGTGATCCAGCCGAACCAGCCGGGGCGGCGCGATCGGGCTGCGGGAGCCTTTTGCGTGTTTTTGGGGGCGGAACTCATTTGGTGGTGTCCTGTCCTGTGCGTGCGGGGGTTTCGAGGGCTGCATCGCTGCAGCAGCTGGATTCAGAGTCGGCGGACCGAGCCGGCCCGTCGGGTGTTGCCAAGGTTGGTTCCGGGGGCTTTGGCTCGGTGTGGCGGGTGGCGCGCCACACGAAATAGCCGCCGGAGGCAACCAGCGCGATCGCCACGGCCCAGCCGGGAAGCCAGCCGAGGGCCTTGGTCGCGACGGAGACACTGTGTTGGAGGTCGGCGCCGAACTGGGCGAGCCAGCCGCCTGAGGTCATGCCGGGTCCGACCGCGGCCTGGATATAGGTGAGGATGGCCATCACGGTGAGTAGCACGGCGGAGGCGAAGCTGCCGACGGCGAGGCGGCGGCGGTACCGGCCCAGGTGCAGGGTGATCTGGCGTCCCTGAAGCCACTTGCTTGAGCCCCAGTCCCTGCGGTCCCAGACCAGCGCCAGGACGGCGAGGGGGGCGACCATTCCGGCCACATAGGTGAGGCCAACGGCCAGTGCCGCGGGGAACGAAGCCGTTGCGCCGGAGAGGACCGCTACGCCGATCAGTACCGGAGCGCAGCACGAGCTGGCCGCGCCGGAGAACACTCCGAGTCCGTAGACCGAGGCGAGGCCGTGACCGGCGGGAACGCGGCGGGCGAGCATCGGAAGCTGCAGCTTCCAGCCGAACAGCATTGCGATTCCTCCGATCAGCATTGCCGTGGCGGCGATCGTGAAGACGATCGCGTGCTGGCCGGAGATCAGGCCGATCAAGGCCGTTGCTCCCAAACCGATCGGCACGATGATGGTCGCGACCCCGGCAGCGAAGACCAGGGTCGCTCCCACGATGCCGGAACGCCGACGCAT
>NZ_JASJXJ010000297.1:0-1423 GCF_035018685.1 Cryobacterium sp. RTC2.1 | reverse complement strand
GGTTACGTCCCGGTGAGTGGTGTGGTTTCCCACTCTTGAGCGTTGCTTCGTCAACGTAAAGAGCCACCGTGGGATGGTCAGTGAGTACCGACTAAAGCAACTCACAAAGGACACCACACGATGGCTCTAAACCAGTCTGCCCTGCTCGACCTCCTCGGAGAACTCAAACTCACCGACGTCACCGACCGAATCCGCGTCGCGACCGAAACTCTCTACCAAGAACTCATCGACGCGGAAGCGACCGCGTTCATCGGCGCCGCCCCATTCGAACGCTCCGGCGACCGCACCACCCACCGCAACGGCACCCGAGCGCGCACCCTCAGCACGACCGCCGGGGACCTCGACCTGAAGATCCCGAAGCTGCGCGCCGGGTCCTTCTTCCCGGCCCTGCTCGAGCGTCGCCGGCGGGTGGACCAAGCCCTGTTCGCGGTCGTGATGGAGGCCTACGTCCACGGCGTCTCGACCCGGAAAGTCGACGACCTGGTCAAGGCCCTCGGCGCGGACACCGGGATCTCCAAGTCGGAAGTGTCCCGGATCTGCGCGGGCCTGGACGCTGAGGTGGCCGAGTTCCGCGACCGCACCCTCGCCGCGCAGGACTTCCCCTACGTGTTCCTCGACGCCACCTACTGCAAGGCCCGCGTCGGCCACCGGATCGTGTCCCAGGCCATCGTCGTCGCGGTCGGGGTGGCCGCTGACGGACGCCGGGAAGTCCTCGGCTTCGACGTCGGTGACAGCGAGAACGAGGGCTTCTGGACGTCGTTCCTGCGATCGCTCAAGACCCGCGGGCTCGACGGGGTCAAGCTAGTCATGTCTGACGCGCACACCGGCCTGAAGAAGGCCATCGGCACCGTGTTCCAGGGCGCCGGCTGGCAGAGATGCCGGGTGCACTTCATGCGCAACGTGCTCGCGGTGATCCCGAAGGGATCCCAGGACATGGTCGCCTCGATCATCCGCACCATCTTCGCCCAGCCCGACCGTGAGCACATCGAGAAGCAGTTCCTCGAGGTCACGACGATGCTCAGCCGCTCGCACCCGAAGGTCGCGGCGATGCTCGTCGACGCGCAACCCGACCTACTCGCCTTCGCCGCGTTCCCGCGGCGGCACTGGCGCCAGATCTGGTCCACGAACCCGCTCGAACGAGTGAACAAGGAGATCAAACGCCGCACCGACGTCGTCGGAGTGTTCCCCAACGCTGCCGCCCTGCTGCGCCTGGCCGGGTCGGTCTTGATCGAGCAGCATGACGAGTGGGAGGCCGGCGAACGACGCTACTTCTCCGAAGCATCCATGCTCGAGCTGGTTACCATGAACAACCCCATCGAGGTCATCGACGAGGCGGTGATCCTCCCCGAACTCGCCGCCGCCTAAGCTAGAACAACTGACCCGCATGGTGTTGAGAAACTCCACCACTCAGCGGGACGTGACC
>NZ_JASJXJ010000296.1:0-1437 GCF_035018685.1 Cryobacterium sp. RTC2.1 | reverse complement strand
GGCTCTCCTGACTCTTCCGTGGGTTAGTCCCGGCCGGGAAGCACGGGTTTGTGCCCGCCGAGGCTGAGCATTGCGAGGGCGATGAGGGCCTCGGGTGATTTGAAGCCGAACGCGATGCGGGTCATGAGGCGGATCTTGGTGTTCATGGATTCGACGCGGCCGTTGGAGAGGCTGTGCTCGATGGAGGCCAGGATCGCGGTGCGGTGTTTCACGATGCTCTTCTGCAGTTTCACGAAGGACGGGATGCGGCAGCGGCGAGCCCAACCAACCCATTTGTCGAGAGCTTCGGTCGCTTCCTCGAGAGGCAGTTTGAAGATCACACGGAGGCCTTCCTTCAGGTAGTACGCCCGAGCCAGCCGGGGGTCGGTCTGCACGATCCAGGCGAGCTTCGTTTGTTGCTTCTCGGTCAGGTTTTCCGGGTTCTTCCAAAGCGCGTATCGGCAGTTCTTGATGCCCGTCGCCCGGGCGCTGTCTGGGCGTGCCGGGGCGTCGGCTGGGGGCCGGCCGCGAGTGCGTCGGGCATCGTTGTGCCGGGCGGCTTTGCGGGCCTCGTTCCACGCGCCCCGGCGGACTTCATCGAGGGCCTCGGTGGCCCATTTCACGACGTGGAACGGATCAGCGCAGCGAACAGCGTTCGGCGCTCGTTCCGCGACAACACTGGCGATCCAGGCCGCACCGTCCGCGGAAACATGCGTGATCAGTGCCGAACGCTCCGGCCCCAACGCATCAAAAAACGTCTCGAGGGTGGCCTTGTCCTGGCCTGGTGCCGCCCAGACGAGACGGCCAGAATCGTGGTCCACGACGCAGGTCAAGTACTTGTGGCCGCGCTTGTAACTGATCTCGTCAATCCCGATCCGGGTGAGGCCCGCGAACTGGTCGAACTGCTTCTCCGTATCTGCCCAAACCCGGGTGATGATCGCGCCCACGGTGCGCCACGCGATGCGCATCAGCACGGTGATGGCGGACTTGGATGTTTGCGTGGCCAGCCACGCGACCTGGTCATCGAAGAACAAAGTGTGCCCGCTCTGATGCCGGGCCCACGGCACGGCGGCGACCGTCACGCCATGCACCCGGCAGCTCACCCGCGGCGCCGCAGCTTCTAAGTGGATTTGCACCGAGCCGGCGTCCAGGGATCGCCAGCGGCGCCGCCCGTCACCGGCGTCGTAGCGCGGGCAGCGCTTCCGGCAGGCCCCGCACCGGTTCCGCATCGATGCCGTTGGGCGCACCGACGCGACCAGCATGCCCGTATCCGCGTCGAGATCGACCGCTTCGACGATGGTTTTGTCGACTCCGAGCAGAGTCCGCCATAGTGTTGAGTTTTGCACGCCGTTTTCTCGTCCCTGTGTTTCTTGCCTTTGTCAGTTAGAAACCTAGACGGAGAGCGGCGTGCACTCGTTAAGGCGCTCGGAAACCACCCACGGTAACGTCAGGAGAGCC
>NZ_JASJXJ010000295.1:0-1442 GCF_035018685.1 Cryobacterium sp. RTC2.1 | reverse complement strand
TGTGCTGTCTCGGGACGTCCCTGACACTTCATGTCTCGGGACGTCCCTGACACTCGGGTCGGGATGTTGCGGGCTCGTCGGGGGCTGGGGGTTTTCTGGTTTGGTTCGCGAGGAAGCCGCGGGGTTTGCCGTTGCCGACGTAGCTGCCTTTGGGGCCTATCGGGTGTGTGATGACGTGGGTTCCCTCGGCGTCGAAGATATGGACGCTGGTGGTCTCGACGACGATGTTGAAGGTGCGGCTGGCTTGGTCGCGACCCATTTGGATGCGCATGTGGGCGACGGTCAGGACACCATTTGGTGAGGTCGTGCGTGCGTGCTGCCGGGGCTTGGACGGCACGGGCACGAGCACGAGCGGCGGGGTCGGTTCCGGCGCTTTGGGCGTGGCGTGGTAGCGCTGGTGGGGCGTCTGCATCTGGAGGGACTGGTGCGGGCGTTCCTCGTTGTAGAGCTTGTCGAATGTGTCGAGTTGGGTTTGCAGTTCGGCCAAATCGTTCGCGGCGGGACGGGCGGCCAGCCAGCGGGCGAGAGTTGAATGGCCGCGTTCGTTCTTGCCTTGAGTTTGGGGGTGGCCGACGGATGAGGCGATGGGTTGGACGCCCCGGCTGAGCATGAGGGCGGTCAGATCCCCGATCCAGCCGCGTCGACTGGGGTTCAGCGCCGTCCCGTTATCGGTCAGGAGACGTTGCGGGGTGCCGTGGCGGTTCATGCCGATCGTGACGACCTTCACGGCGTCTTCGGCGTTCTCAGAGCGCGCAGCGAGCGAGGCGATCTGGAAGCGCGAGTGGTCATCGTTGAGTTGGAAGATCGCCACGACGGCGCCGCCACGGAGGGTGTAGTCGGTGGCGTCGAGCTGCCACATTTCGTTCGGAGCGGCGTATTCAAATCTGAGGTAGCTGCTCTTGGGACGCTTCTTGGGTTGCGGAGTCACGACTGCGTTCCGGGTGAAGATCCGGGCCAGCGTCGACCGCGACGGAGACTCGATTCCCAACTTCTCGAGCTCGTACTTGACCGAAATAGGACCGTTGTCCCAGCCTGCGCCGCCGAGCCGGGCGCGGGCCTCGAGCGCCAGACGTTCGACGAGTTCGGATACCCTCGCCGGCGAGGTCTTCGGCCGGCTCGAGCGGGCGACTAACGAATGCGGGAGTCCGGCCTCGGTGACGTGTTTGCGGGTCGCGTAGAACCATTCCCTGGACACGTTGTGTTCTCGGCAGAACCGCGTCACAGCCCCTCGTGGAGCGTCCTCGGGCCAGGACGCGATGATGAGGCGGAGATCGGTTCGAGCTGGGTCATGTGCCATGACCTGATCGTGGAGGATCCGCAGCCCGCTGCCGAACGGAGGACCTTGATCGAGGACCTCCATTCGGAGTGTCAGGCAGGTCCCGAGACAGAACTGTCAGCAAGGTCATGAGACAGAACTGTCAGATTGAGAACGAGACTTCACA
>NZ_JASJXJ010000294.1:0-1460 GCF_035018685.1 Cryobacterium sp. RTC2.1 | reverse complement strand
TCGAGCACGTCCAGCGGGAGGCGGGAGAGAGCGGCGGGCATGGCGGCCAGCGCGGCTCCCTCGCGGGCGCGGACGGCCCGGGTGAGGTCCTCGTCGCCGGCGGCAGCGGGCAGCAGTCCGTTGACGACGACGAAACCGCCGACGATGCCGATCTGATTCAGCTCGAGGTAGGTGCGTTCGATTTCGGCCAGCGAGGATGCCTGCGCCCGGGCGACGAGGACCAGTCGCGTACGCGCCGGGTCGGTCAGCGCGGCGACAGCGGCGGCGTACATCGAACGGTGCTTGTCGAGCCCCGAGAGCGGGCCGAGGCAGGACGGGTCGCCTTTGCCGGCCTCGAGAAAGTCGGTCCAGGAGCCCGGCAGCTGCAGCAGGCGGATGGTGTGCCCGGTCGGTGCCGTGTCGAAGACGATGTGGTCGTACTGCCCGAAGACGGCTTCGTCGGCGAGCAGGCCGGTGAATTCGTCGAAGGACGCGATCTCGGTCGTGCAGGAACCGGACAGGCCCTCGATGATGCCAGCGAGTTCGTCCTCCGGAAGCAGGCCGCGCACGGGCGCGACGATGCGCTCCCGGTAGGCCGCTGCGGCCTGTTCCGGGTCGATCTCGAGGGCGGAGAGGCCGGGCACACTCGCGAGGGGAGTGACCGTGTTGCCGATCGTCAGGCCGAATACCTGGCCGACGTTGGAGGCGGGGTCGGTGCTGACCAGCAGCACCTTCCTGCCCCGGCCGGCGAGGTCGAGGGCGGTGGCGCAGGCGACCGAGGTCTTTCCGACGCCGCCCTTGCCGGTGAAGAACAGGAAGCGGGGTGGGTCCTCAAGGAATCGCATCGGGGCGGCTTAGCAGCAGCCGGAGGCGCCGCCGCAGCATCCGCCCGATTTTGCGGTGAGGCCCAGCTCGGACCGGGCCGGCTCGACCTGCGACGCGACCGTCGACGCGACCTTCGACGCGACGTTGGACGAGTCACCGAGGCCGGCGAAGCCGAGCAGTTCGTCGCGGCTCGGATAGGTGCCGGTCGCGACGGTGACGCCGTCGACGACGGTCAGGGGGAGGCCCTTCGAGCCCACGGTGTGCATGAAGCCGCGGACCGTCTCGTCGGTGGTGAAGGCGGTCGGGTCGGTGGCGAGGTTGTGGCGTTCGATGTCGGCGCCCAGGTCCTTGAGCCGGCGCACGTCGGCGGTCACGGTGACCAGGGATGCGTCGGTGTCGGTTCCGCAGACCCCGGACTCGCAACACAGGGCCGGCTCGTAGATTCGAATGGCAGCCATCTCGTACTCCTCAATTCACTATATCGACATTCATCGATACCCCCAGTATGACCCTCTATATCGACAAGTGTCAATACGCGACTATGCTGGGCCCATGTCGATCACCTCCCTGCTCCCCATCGCCTCGCGTGGCGCGTGCTGCGCGCCGCTCACGCGCGAGACGCTCGCCGCGGCGGATGCCGTTGACCTCGCGCGCTC
>NZ_JASJXJ010000293.1:0-1493 GCF_035018685.1 Cryobacterium sp. RTC2.1 | reverse complement strand
TGAGTATTCGAGTCTCTGAGCCCCACCCGATCGTGCGGTTGAGCCCCACTGGTCGTGCGGAAGAGCACCAGTGGTGGTGTGGCTCAGCACCACTGGTGCTCCCCGTCACGGATTACGCGGTTGCGAGGGCGGTTTGTTCCCTCATGTTGTAGGTGCCGGTGTCGACCCAGGTGGTGTTGTGGATGATGCGGTCCATGATGGCGTCGGCGTGGACGCTGGCGCCGAGGCGTTGGTGCCAGTCCTTCTGTTGATACTGGGTGCAGAACACTGTTGATGTCTCGCCGTAGCGGCGCTCCATCAGCTCCAGCAGCATTGTCCGCATCGATTCCGTCGGCTTATCGAGCAGCCACTCGTCGATGACCAGCAGCGTGAACGCGGCATATTTGCGGAGGAACTTGCCCGCCCCGCCCGGGGCGTCTTGCGCGGCGACCCAGGCTTCCTCGAGGTCGGGCATCCGGACGTAGTGAGCGCGGATTCGATGCTCGCAGGCCCGTTTGGCGATCGCGCATCCCAGATACGACTTCCCCGACCCGGTAAAGCCCTGGAAGACGACGTTCTGCTGCCGGGTGACGAACGAGCAGGTCCCGAGCTGGGTCAGCACCTGCCGGTTGAGGCCGCGCTCGTCGAGCAGGTCGATGCGCCGCAAATCCGCGTTCGGGTAACGCAGTCCCGCCCGCCGGATCAGCCCGTCAACCTTGGAATGCATGAAGCTCGAGTAGGCGTCGTCGACGACCAGCCGGACCCGTTCCTCGAAGGTCAGGCTGATCGAGAGAATCTCGTCCTGGAGGTCGATGGCCTCCAACAGCTCGCCGGCATTCATCTCGCGGAGCTTGCGTTTAGTCTCCCCGTCCAGCGCGCTCAACGGTTCCCTCCGGCGTAGTAAGCGCTGCCACGAACATAACCGCCATCGTCCGGTTCCGGTTCCGGAACTTGTCCGGTTTTGTCTTGCCCGGTGTCGAGGATCGGCCGCAAATGCGCGTAGCGCGGGGAGCGGACCGGCCCCCGCAGCGCGAGTGCGCAGGCGGCCTCGACCCGGGCCGGAGGGAACCGGCGCGACAGTTTCAGCACGGCCAGCGCGGCGTCGAAGCCGGCCTCGTCGATGAAGACGGTCTCGAAGATCTTGGCCGTCACGGTGACGGTTGCCGGCCCGATCCGCGCGGCCCATTCCTCGATCCGGGCTCGGTCCCAGGCCTGGAAGCTGCGCCCCTCGGGCAAGTCCGCATCGTTCGTCCGATACTGGTTCGTCGTCGTGACCGGCAGCAGCAAATGGCTGGCCAGACGCTCGTCGCGCCGATAGACCTCCAGCATCGTCTCGGTGACACGAAGGTCTACCAGCGCGCCGATGTGGCTGAAAGGGACGGAGTAGAAATTCTTGGCCCAGACCACGTGGGCGTTGGCGTTGACCTTTCGTTTATAGGACCACGTGCTGATCTCGAACGGTGCCGCTGGCAGCGCCTGCAACAGAGGTTTCTCCTCGGTGGTGAACACGCTGA
>NZ_JASJXJ010000292.1:0-1536 GCF_035018685.1 Cryobacterium sp. RTC2.1 | reverse complement strand
GGGGTGAGGTCAGGCGTGGGGTTCGTGGTGGCGGGGCGAGTATGCCTGGGCGACGAGCGTCCGGAGGGCCTCGAGGCTGCCGTGGGCGAGGCCCTGCGCCCGCGCCTGGATCAGCACGTTCCCGATCGCGGTCGCCTCGACGGGTCCCGCGAGCACGGGCAGGCCGGTGAGGTTCGCCGTCAGCTGGCAGAGCAGCTCGTTCTGCGAGCCGCCGCCGACGATGTGCACCGTGCGGATGCTCGTGCCCGAGAGTTCGCTCGCCGCGCGCAGGGTGCTGGCGTACTTCGTTGCGAGGCTCTCGATGATGCTGCGCACGAGGTCGACGGGGGTCGCCGGCACCGCGAGTCCGTGTGCGGCACAGTGCTCGCGGATCCGCGCGGGCATGTCCCCCGGCGCGAGGAAGGCCGGGTCATCGACGTCGAAGACCGTGACCGGCCCGGTCACCTGCGCAGCCTGGGCGAGCAGGAACGGCAGCTCGAACGCGACGCCCTCGAGGTCCCAGCTGCGCATCGACTCGCTCAGCAGCCAGAGTCCCATCACGTTGCGCAGGTAGCGCACCCGCCCGTCGACGCCGCCCTCGTTGGTGAAGTTCGCGGCCCGGCTTTCCTCGGTAAGCACCGGGGAATTCAGCTCGACGCCGACGAGCGACCAGGTCCCCGACGAGATGTATGCGGCGTTCTCGTCCCGCATCGGCACGGCGACGACAGCGGATGCCGTGTCGTGCGACCCGACGGCGACGAGATCCAGTCGCGAGACGGCTCCGATTTCGTGAGCCACCTCCGGCAGCAGAGACCCGATCCGGGACCCCGGATCGACCAGCCGCGGGAAGATCGAGCGCGGCAGGCCGAGGCGTGCGATGAGCGCATCGTCCCACTCCCCGTGACCGGAACCGTGGCCGTGCCCGTGCCCTGTCAACACCGTGAGCAGCCCGGTCGTCGACGCGTTGGTGCGCTCGGCGACGCGCTCCCCGGTCAGCCAGAAGCCGAGCAGGTCGGGAATCAGCAGCATCGTGTCCGCGCCGTCGAGGCCGCCGGCCTGCCGTTCGGCGGCCAGCTGGTACAGCGTGTTGAACGGCAGGAACTGGAGCCCGTTTCCGGCGTAGAGCTCGGCGTGCGGCACCAGGGCGTGGGTCGACTCGACTCCCGCAGCGGTGCGCTCGTCCCGGTAGTGGAACGGGTTGCCGAGCATCCGCTGCCCGGAAAGGAGCGCATAGTCGACCGCCCAGGAGTCCACGGCGGCGCTCCGCAGCCCGGGTTCCTCCCGCACGGCGGAGTGCAGGCCGGCGAGGACGTTGCGGTAGAGGTCGAGGATGTCCCAGTGCAGCCCGTCGATCGTGCGCACCGGCAGGTTCGGGAACCGGGCGACCGGCCGGAGTCGCAGCTCGTTGTGGCCGACGTGCCCGAGCATGACCCGCCCGCTCGACGCGCCGAGGTCGATCGCGGCGACGGTCCCCGCGCTGCTCACCACGACGGCACCCCCGCGAGAGTCGCCGTTCCGGTCGAGAGCGCCCGGTAGAACGGCAACTCTCGACCGGAA
>NZ_JASJXJ010000291.1:0-1558 GCF_035018685.1 Cryobacterium sp. RTC2.1 | reverse complement strand
GCCCGCGTGGGCAAGCGTTCTAGAACGGTGTCGGGTCGTCGGGGTCGTCGGGGTCGTCGGGTGTGGGGTCGAGGTTCCAGACGTCCACGATCGGGGCTGGCGGTTTCGGTTCGGGTTTGGGTTTCCGGGGTGGTCTCATGTCGGCGGAGGGTTCGACGATGTAGTTGTACCCGGCGGGTGAGGTCCATTCGATGCGGCCGTCGCCGAGGTGCCTGGGCGACCACCGTGTGTAGCTCTTGACCGCGTGGTGATACGGGCAGAGATGGGCGAGGTTCATCGCGTCGGTCTCCCCGCCGTGCTGCCACTCCACACTGTGATCCAGATCGGACCGCTTGGCGGAGCGCCGGCAGCCAGGGAAGGTGCAGGTCTCATCCCGCACCTCGAGCCACTTCTTGAGCGCGGCGGGTGGTTTGTAGGTGTCGCGTCCCATCGAGAGCACCACCCCGGTCTCCGGGTGCGTGAGCAGCCGGGTGAAGCTCGGCGCCCCGGCCGCGAGACGCCTCGCGGTGTCGGGGTCGATCGGCCCGTACCCGGCCAGATACCCGGGCTCCTCGCTCTTCCCCAACAAGGTCAGCACCGGAACGGTCACGTTGACCTGCGCGGCGACCCCGGCACCGAGTCCGTCCGGGGTGACCCCACTGATCAGGACGTCGGTGAGCACATCGGCCGCGATCTGGGTCAGGGTGCGGACCTCGTCCGGGCCCTGCAGGGTCAGGGCGACGTCGAGAGTGCGGTGGTACGCGGCCTGCACCTTCTCGGCATCCCCGGTCAGGTACAGCGACGCCATGCCGTCGTTGAGGGCCTGGAACACCACGTGCCGGTCGGCGACGCTTTTCTGGTGCCGGGCGGTGATGGTTTCCGGGTGGGTGCGTTCCCGCACCCTTCGGGCCCGGTCGGCGAGCTTCGCCACGGTGAGTTGTTCCGCGTCGGGCACGAGGACCTCCTCGAACACGGCCCGGGCCCGGGCGGCCGCTTCCGGGTCATCATCGACTCGGATGCCCCAGGCCTGCTCCATGATCACCTGGGCGTGCCGGTAACTGATCGCCCCGGTCGCGAGGGCCTCCCGGGTCACGGGGAGGTCTTCGGCGAGTGTCCGGCTGGCTTCGATCAGGGTCTCCGCCGTCCGCCGCGGCAACCGGAGCAGCGCCCCGACCTCGCACGTGAACTCCTCTTTCGTGGCTTCCTCCGGAGACCACGGCGGGCGCGGCCCACCGGCGCGTTCAGCGGCCTCCGCCCGGGCCCGGCCGACATCGGCGAGCACCCGTTGGGCGGTGTAGACCGCGGCCGCCCGGCGAGCGGTGGCCTGATTGATTTCCCGGTCCGCCTCCCGGATCGCGTCATAGAAATCGGCGAGGGACGGCTCCACCAGGCTCAGATGCCGGGCGTTCAGGTAGGTGTCGGGAGGACCGTCGGGAGGGGTCCCTGGCGGGGGTTCCGCCGTGCTTTCGGGCTGAGGTTCTGAGGTATTTTCAGTTGTCATACCGGTCACTCTACGAACGACCACCGACATTCTTGAGGCATCCGCACGCCCACGAATCACCTGTGGAAAACCCGGTCA
>NZ_JASJXJ010000290.1:0-1626 GCF_035018685.1 Cryobacterium sp. RTC2.1 | reverse complement strand
ACGATGTTCTTCGCCTCGGTGGCGAACACGCTCGTGCCGAGGTGGGCGATCAGGTTCCTGTCCGCGGAGGGCTGGTGATCGAAGTTGAAGTCCTCGAGGGTCTTGTGGCCGGGGAACCGGGCCGCTTTGATCCGCAGGGCCGCACCGGACGCTTCCCGCTCGGAGACCTCACGGGAGAGCACCGCGGCAAGGTATTCCTCGTGGGACCAGCCCGCGTCGCGGGCCTGGTCGCCCAGGCGCCGGAACGCGTCACCGATCCTCGGGGCGCGCAGCGCGCGGGCGTAGTACTCGATCTGAGACGCCGCCCCGCTCACGCGAGCCTCCCCAACTCGAGCAGGCCGGGCCCGATATCGACACCGAACACGTCGTCATAGTCCGACAGGCTCGCCGATTCGACGAACGCGACGTGGGCTTGGGGCCGTTGATGGCGGTGCAGGGTCTGGAACTGGCGCCGGAGCACGGCGGCCTGGGCGACATGGTCAGGGTCGGTGATGGTCAGCTGACGGGCCCAGGCCCGGTCGTGAGAGGTCACGGTGACACCGTTGTGGGCGACGTGGACTTGGTCAAGGTCAGCGCTCACGTCCACGAGCCTGCCGATCAGGGCCGGCGCGACGGAGTAGTCGTTGGAGTGCACCCGGACGTAGTAGTCCCGGGGCAGACGCACCGTGTTCCGGAACAACACGTCTGGCGCCACCGGCGACAACGGCCGCATCGCGGCCCGGTCCTGGTCGATCAAGTCGACCGGGCGGGCGCGCCGGGACCGAGAGTGACGCGCGTTAGCCACGGGCAGCCAGGACGCGAGCTGCTCGTTGAAGTCCTGCGGCGACAGGAACACTCGGCCCGGCATGAACGACGAGCGGAAGAACCGGTTCCGCCGCTCGACCATGCCCTTGGACTCCGGGTCCCGGGCCTTGAGGAGCTTGACCTCGGTGCCGAGAGTGCCCGCGAACGCGGCCGCAGGCTCGGTGAGCTTGCCACGGCCGATGCCGGACTCGTTGTCCCAGAGCAGCCGTCGCGGGACCGCGCGGGCAGCCTGGAGCAGGGACCACATCCCGCCGAGCAGATCCGGTGTCTTCCGAGACGGCAGCATCAGGGCTTGGAAGAACCCCGAGAACGTGGACGTCATCACCAGCACCGGCGGCGTGCCCTGCTGCCCGTGGCCGAGCGGGAGGTCCTCGTGGGGGAACCACAAGTCGCACTGGACCTGCTGTCCGGGCTCGTGCACGAGACGGTCCGCGGGGTCCGGCGGCACGTACTCCGGCCGGATCCCAGCGACTTTGTCCCGGAACACCGACGCAGACCCGAGCCAACCGACCCGTTCCGCGAGCGTTGACGCGGCCATCGTCGGCGTCACGGCCAACAACACCCGAACCTGCGGGGCGAACGCGTCAAAACTCGACCCGACCGCGGGCCGCTGGTACTTCGGCAGCCGGTCCGTTTCCAACGCCCGATCCACCGTTCCCCGAGACACCCCGACGAGCCGGCCGATCTCCCGCTTCGAGTGCTGGCCCGTGGAAAACAGTTGGCGAATCTTCGCCCAATCATCCATATTGATCACCTTCCATAATGGTCGGTGGCCCTGTTTTCAATCGGCGATACTGGCCCTATTTTCGGTCGGCGTTAACA
>NZ_JASJXJ010000289.1:0-1629 GCF_035018685.1 Cryobacterium sp. RTC2.1 | reverse complement strand
CTCCCGCGCCACGCGCGGAAACATCCCGGTGACCCTCGTCGTCATCCCCGACGAGGACTGACCCCCCGCCCGCCGCGCCCCCGCGCTCGGTCCGGCGGGCGAGCGGATGCGCGCGTCAGCGCCGGTGGTGGATCCGAACCTTCGCCGGCGCCGGCGTGGGAGTCGGAGTCGGGGTGAGAGTGGCCGTCGGCGTCGGCGTCGGCGCAGGCGCCACGACCACGGGCGCCACGGGCGCCGTGGCACCGAGGCCGAGGAAGGTCGCGTCGAACGAGTTCAGGTCGACGAGCACGCCGTTCAGGTTGTGCTCGAACTTCTGTTGCACGCCGATCCGCGGATTCGCGGCGGTGTTCCATCCGCCGTATGACACCGCAGCGGGCGCGCCCGTGTCGGCGAGCCAGCCACTGTAGTTCACCGCACCGGCATTGGTGTCCCAGAGCGGCACGTCGGCGAAGGCGCCGCTATTGTTCATGATGCTCGGCCACATCCCCGAACCGCTGTAGATCACCGGCCGCACACCCATCGCACGCACCCCGTCGACCATCGCGCGGGTGACCGGCGAGCTGCCGGTCTCGACGTCGAGAGCGAAGAACTGCAGTTGCGACTGGTACGGGCCGGCCGCGGCGATCCCGCCCTGCCAGCACGTCGCATCCCGGGTGTAGACGGCGATCTTGAGGCCGGCGTCGAGCGCCATCTTCAGCTGGGCCTGGGTGTGCTCCCAGGGGGCGCAGCTTCCCCACGCGGTCGAGTGCATCACGTAGAGACGGATACCCTCGTTGTACGCCTGTGTGAACCAGGCCGGGTCCGTGATGATGTTCGCGGAGTCGACGACCTTGACGGACGACGGCGTCGCCGCCTGGGCGGAAGAAACGTTCGTGGGGGCGATGAGGCCGAGTATAGCCAGCGAAAGCGCAAGCGCTGCCGCCAGGTGATTCTTGTTCATTTAAGGGGACTCCGAAGTACCAGATCGTGGTGCTGAACCCGGTAACTCCAGTGTCAAATCACTTCAGTGTCGCGCGTACGTCGCCGGAGCTGACTGTTCGTCAGACTCAACGGGTGGAACCAGGTAATGAGATATTCTGTCTATGGTGACACATCCTCACGTTGACCACTAGTCCCCCAACGAGGGACACGCTGCGGCCGCCGACTCAGCCGACAGCGTAATTCCTGCACCGCCGGGCCCGGACCCGGTGTCGCCATCCACGGAGAGTCGCGCGCTTGGACCGGCCCCGGAAACGCCCGGTGAGAGCGGCAACCTGACCCTGGCTGCCTGCCGGACGACGGCCGACATCAGGCGGGAAGTCCTGGCAGCACTCATCCGTCTCCCGGGCTGGGCACCCAGCAGACACGGAGGGTCTGGCCGACCCGGCTGCCTAGACTCGCCACGTGCTGCCGGCATCGATTCGCCATCCGGGGTCCGCCCCGGATGGCACCCACCGTCGGCCGCACGCAATCGAAAGGAACAACTGTGACCCAGAACAAGAACTCCTCGGCTACCGCCACCTCTCGAAAGAAGCGCCTCACGATCGGCGCCGCGTCCGTGCTCGCCGCGGGTGCCCTGCTCGGCACCGGCATGCAGGGAGCAACGGCCAGCCCGCTGGGCGGAACCGCCGAACCGGGTACCCCGTCGAC
>NZ_JASJXJ010000288.1:0-1630 GCF_035018685.1 Cryobacterium sp. RTC2.1 | reverse complement strand
CGAACTCGCCGCCGCCTAAGCTAGAACAACTGACCCGCATGGTGTTGAGAAACTCCACCACTCAGCGGGACGTGACCAGACGACGCTGGGGATATTACCTCCCGGCGCTGGCGCTCATCTTCATTTTGGCTGGCCCAGGATTGCGCGGCACCCCATCAGAGATGTTCGTGAACTTCATGTTCATAGTCGTTGGGGTACCCGTATTCGTACTCGTGATTGGCATTCCCTTCGGAGCGGCGCAGCGTCACTTGTATTCGATCCTGCATAACGCCAATCCTTCATTGTCGTTCGTGATCATTCGCTTATCGCCCGCGCTCGCTTCTGAGATCAAGGACATAAGTGGCATCAGCATCGGCTATCCCACACCGATGAACGCGTCTCTCGCTTTTGTTGACGCTGGGAGTCGATTTGAACTGTGGCGGTTGCGTCGCGGAGGGCCAGAGAGGGTCCTAAGAATTCCATGGTCGAATGTGTCGTCAGTCGAAATTGCGACCGTGACTCATAGGGAAAGCATCGAGCGGGCCGTTGAAGTGAAAGGGTCTCTAGATGGAAGAGCCTTTCAGATCGGGCTCCCGCCACAGCGCCGCGGGGATTGGCTCTTTCGCCCGCAGGGAGACAAAGACTTTGACGCCTTCTTTCATTCAGTTCGGACCTCTCGAAATCTTTCGCGCGATGCAGGACACCCTCATCCGATGGGGGATAGTGCCACGTAGGAATTTGACGTTTCGGATCAATTGGACGAATAAAAGCCGTGTGCGCCATAGGTGCTGGAGTGCGTTCACGACCACTACTAACCCGAGCCCTTCCCCGTGGCCGTGAAGTCAGCATCACCGCAAAATGCGGGAAAGCGGTCATCATCGCCGGCACCGGCGGCAACCATGTCTGGCTGTCGCCCAGGGGATCTTAATCGGAGGGGACTACAAATTGCACTGGTTTGTGTCTCCGGCCCATAAATATACCTGGCCGCCGGATCCGCCGACTCGATTTAGCTTGAGTCAAGATGACATGAACAGAGACATTCAAATTAGTCGACGTGAGAAATGAGGTCCGTCCCCATGCGAACACGTCGTGCCCGAGTCACGACGGCAATTGCCGCTCTCGTCGTTGGCGCAATCGGGCTCGTGGGCCGAAGCATCCAAGCGGCGCAGCGGGGCGACGTCGATCTCTTGCGACTGACTGCGATTTCTTGCCTCGTCGGAGCCGCCGTATTTCTTGTCGTCATTCTGGCTCTGTTCGCAAGCTATATGCCCGCGCAAATTTGTGCGCGCCTTTTGCGCAAGATCTATCCGGATCGCCTCGTCCTCGCTGCCAGCATGAAATTCGCAGGCGAACTTGGAGATTTTGACAAGTCGTCACTTGGCGCGGGTGATCATCGGCCACCGGTCTATCAATTTGCAGTGATGGCGACAGATCAGGACATCACCTTCTGGGCAGGCGTTCGACAATTGCGAAAATTCTTGCAAATTCCTTGGTCCTTGGTGAAGGATGTCCGCGTTGATCAAGACCAAGAACTGGACAAACGCTATCTGCCATTGAGTATTGAGTTTTTCGATTGTGCTGTCTCGGGACGTCCCTGACACTTCATGTCTCGGGACGTCCCTGACACTCGGGTCGGGATGTTGCGGGCTCG
>NZ_JASJXJ010000287.1:0-1645 GCF_035018685.1 Cryobacterium sp. RTC2.1 | reverse complement strand
AGCTGCAATAGTCCCCCCACTGACCAGGAGAACGCTCACGGAGAACACGAGCGCGACCCTCACGGTTTGCCATGGGCCACGCCGCTGCAACCGTCCGTGCCGAATAGGGGCACCCAAGGAATGCGCTCGCGTCCGAAGCGGTTGCGGCGGCTTTTCCGTCACGTTGACCCCGGCTTTCTCCTGCGGTCCGAAAGCGGCTACCCCGTCAAAAACAACACGCTTGCTCCGCACCTTATACAACGCGAGTAGGCAACTGCTGGGAACCCACCGAGCGGTTCGTGGCTCTGTCAGCAGCCGGAGCATGGGGAATCGAGAGTGTAGCTGGGACCAGGCTGCGTTCTGGCGCGGTGCGGGAGTGTCCTTCGGGCCTTTCCCGGGTCGAGGGCCTTATATAGGGACGTGCTTCATTGTTGCCTCCTCGACTGCCTGCTGTCCTATCGGAAGCACCGTCATGTCCACCGACCGTCCCGCTGACCGTCCGGAGCGCCCCAACACTTCGCGGGCAACGCATGCATTGACTAACCTCTGTCCACGTCCGACCTCGCGAACTGCTGTGAGGAGGCACACCGAACTTCTACACTCGACAAGACCTATTACGCTGAGGGAAACCCGATGTCAACAATGTGGACGGCCGTGACTCTCCGGACGGACGATGTTTTGGGCCAAACTTTTGTTGTCGTGGTCAAACGTGACCAGCACGGCCACGTTCCAACGGTCCTCGTCAACCCAATCGACACCGCCGGCCGCAGGCTGCCGGGTGTTTGGCTGAGCGAGGCTTCTCACCACACTGTCTACCGGCGCCTGCCAGAGAATCCCTCACTCTAGGAGTGCGGTTCAGTTCTCGTTCAGTGCTTCCCCTCCGCGATCCCCCCTTATGGTCGACGCCGCCACCACGCCTGCCGTGACCGGGTCTCCTTCATGGCTGCATTTGGCATCGCGGCGCCCAACCGAACCTACGGGGAATCTGCTGTGCGGATGACCGCCGCGGGTGTCAGTGCGTGAATCCGGGTTGCTGCCCTTCGACCGGCATCGGCCCCTCGAGCCTGTCGAGGTAGGCCGTCTCCTGCTCGATGACCGTGAGCAGGCGTGCGGCCAGGTCCATGCTGAGCCCGTTGCGCACAACGATGCGTTGCACCGTCATCTCGGACAGGTCGTCGGGCATCCGGTAGGCGGGAACGAGCCAACCATGGGAACGCAGCCGGTCCGAGAGGTGGAACAGGTTCCAATTCCGGGTGTGGCCGGGGGTGAGCCGCCACGCGAACACCGGGATATCGGAACCGTCATTCCACAGGGTGAAGGCGCCGATCTTCTCGATGCCGCGCGCAAGGAATCGTGCCACGTCCTGGGACACCTGCTGCACGGCACGGTATCCCTCGAACCCGAGCCGGAGGAAGAGGTAATACTGCAGGAGCACCTGCGCGCCGGGACGGGAGAAATTGAGAGCGAACGTGGGCATGCTCCCGCCGAGGTAGCTGACATGGAAGACCAGGTCCTCCGGCAGCAGGTCCTTCGAACGCCAGACGATCCAGCCCAGGCCGGGGTATACGAGACCGTACTTGTGCGCGGACGTGTTGATCGAATGCACCCGTTCCAACCGGAAGTCCCAGGCCAGTTCCGGCTGCAGGAAGGGCGCGATCATGCCCCC
>NZ_JASJXJ010000286.1:0-1697 GCF_035018685.1 Cryobacterium sp. RTC2.1 | reverse complement strand
CGCCGGCCGCTCCTTTCTGTTTCCCCTGTTTCCCCGTGCCGGCTATCGGCTGACGAGAGTCCGGACCGGCGTATACCGCTCGGGTACGAAGCTGCGGGCGACGAGGGCGCGCAGCCCTTCGAGCGAACCGGTGACGAGGCCCTGGGCCCGCGCCTGCACGAGCACATTGCCGATCGCGGTCGCCTCGACGGGGCCGGCGAGCACGGGCAGGCCGAGCCGGTCGGCCGTGAGCTGGCAGAGCAGGCGGTTCTGCGAGCCGCCGCCGACGATGTGCACGACCCGTACGTCGGTGCCGGAAAGCGCGGCTGCGGTCTCGACGCCGCGGGCGAAGGCATCCGCGAGGCTCTCGAGGATGCTGCGCACGAGTTCGGCGTTCGAGCGCGGAACGCGCAGGTCGTGCTCGAGGCAGTAGTCGCGGATGCGGCCCGGCATGTCCCCGGGGGCGAGGAAGCGCTGGTCGTCGGCGTCGAACACGGCGACGGGCCCGGTGACCTCGCCGGCCGCACGCAGCAGGTCGGCGAGAACGATCGTCTCGCCGGCGTGCTCCCAGGTGCGGATCGACTCGCTGAGCAGCCAGAGGCCCATCACATTGTGCAGGTAGCGCACGCGGCCGTCGACGCCGCCCTCGTTCGTGAAGTTGGCCGCGCGGCCTGCCGCGCTGAGCACCGGGGCCTCGAGCTCGACGCCGACGAGCCCCCAGGTGCCGCACGAGATGTAGGCGAAGTCGTCGCTGAGGGCAGGCACCGCGACGACGGCGGATGCCGTGTCGTGCGAGCCGATGGCCGTCACGTCGATCGGGGCGCGGGCGCCGATCTCGCCGGCGACGTCAGGGAGCAGGGAACCGATCCGGGTCCCGGCATCGACGAGGCGCGGGAAGATCCGGCGGTCGAAGCCGAGCCGGTCGATGAGCGGTTCGTCCCACTCTCGGCTGCCGACGCCGAGGAGGCCGGTCGTTGATGCGTTGGTGCGTTCGGCGACGGCGACGCCGGTGAGCCAGTAGTTCAGAAGATCGGGCACGAGCAGCACCTGGTCGGCCTGGTCGAGCGAGCCGGCGGTCAGGTCTGCGGTCAGCTGGTAGAGCGTGTTGAACGGCAGGAACTGGAGTCCGTTGGCCGCATAGAGTTCGGCGGGTGTGGCGATCCGGTGGACGAGATCGACAGCGGGCTGGGTGCGCGCATCGCGATAGTGGTACGGGAGTTGCAGCATCCGCCCCTGCCGCAGCAGCGCGTAGTCGACGGCCCAGGAGTCGACGCCGATGCTCACGAGGGCGGGCTCTTCCGCGGCGGCGGTCCTGAGACCGGCGAGCACATTGCGGTAGAGCTCGACGATGTTCCAGTGCAGCGAGGGATGCCCGTCCTCATTCAGGCGGATCGGCCCGTTCGCGAAGCGGGCCACCGGGCGGAGGCGCAGCTCGTTCGGCCCGACGTGGCCGAGCATGACCCGGCCGCTCGTGGCGCCGAGGTCGACGGCCGCGACGACTGCGGCATCCGTGCTGGTGGTCATCTTCGTGCTCTCTGCTCGTCAGAACTTAAAGGAGTTGCCGTTTCGGACGACTGCGGCCGGTGTGCCGGCCACAGTCGTCCGAAACGGCAACGGGTGGTGCCGAATGCGGGTGGGGTCAGGCGCCCCAGCCGGCCTGGGTGCCGCCGACGCGGTCTGCGCAGATCTTCTCCTGGTAACTGGATGCCGCGAACGCC
>NZ_JASJXJ010000285.1:0-1770 GCF_035018685.1 Cryobacterium sp. RTC2.1 | reverse complement strand
GGCGCGACCGCGCCGGCCGAGGGCACCCCGGCCGCCCAGGCGATCGAGTCTGCTGAAGCCGCCGAAGCCGCCGAGGCCGCGGAGGCCGGCGAGCTCGCCGCCGCTGTCGAACTCGCGCACGCCGCGGAACGGGAGAGCTCCTCCGACCTCGCCCTCACTTCGGGCCACGGCCACGAGACCGAGGACGGCCCTGCCGACGTGACCGCGGGCGAGATTGCCGAGCAGGTCGCCCCCAGCACTGCTCCGCCCAAAGAACCGGCAGCGTCACCCCGCGAGGAGAAGGCGACGGACCCCGTCGAGCCTGCCGACCGTCCGAGTGGGCAGGAGGAGCCGAACAATGCCAGGTAAGCGCGCCATCGCCCGGACCGGTGCCCGGTTCCTCATCGCCTTCGGCGTGCTCGGCGTCGCCGGCGTGCTCGGAGCGGCCGCCGTCGTCGTGCCCTGGCCAGCCTTCGGCACCGCCCCGGCCTATCTCGCCGTCGCGCCGGTTCCGAGCGAGCAGGTCCGGGTCTGCCCGGGTCCGCTGCTCACCCTCGCAGAGGACTCGACCCAGGCGAAGTCCGCGAGCTCGCTCGGGCGCCCGGACACCGCATCCGGCGCCTGGGCTCCCGCCACGACCGCATCCAAGGCCGCGGTCCCCGCGGGCGCATGGAGCGCACCGTCAGCGAGCCTGCTCAGCGCCGTCGACAACCGCAAGACCACGGACGGCGCCCCCGTCAAGCTCAACATCCCCGTCGCGAAGGGCGCGTCCACGGCACCGCTCGTGGCCGGCAGCCAGTCCCAGTCCGTCGCGGCGGAGGCTGTCCTCGGCGGCCTCGCCGTCGCGGCCTGTGGCGAGGCCACCGGCGAATCCTGGCTCGTCGGCGGGTCGACGGATGTCGGCCGCACGACCCTCGTGCTGCTCAGCAACCCGACAACGGTCGTTGCAACCGTCGACCTCGACGTCTTCGGCGAATCGGGCCGGGTCACCGCGCCGGGCTCCACCGGGGTCCTCGTCCAGCCCGGCGCCCAGCGCGTCGTCTCGCTCGCCGGCCTCGCGCCGAACCTCCGCTCTCCCGTCGTGCACGTGACGACCCACGGCGGCCAGGTCGTGGCCACCCTGCAGCAGAGCATCGTGCGCGGCCTCGCGACCGGCGGGGTCGACCTGCTCGGGACATCCGTCGACCCGAGCCTCGAGCAGAGCATCGCCGGCCTGCGTATCGAGAACCTTCCAGCAGACGACGCCGGAAGCGACGCGGGAGGGGTCGCGAGTGACACACCCTCTGTGCGTCTGCTCGCCCCCGGCGACACGGCTGCGACCGTGCAGATCGGCGTGATGAGCGAGGGAGGCCAGGCCGCGGGTACCTCCGTCGAGGTCACCCTCCAGCCCGGCCTCGCGACCGACGTGCCGCTCTCCGGACTCGCCGTCGGCAGCTATTCGCTCACCGTCTCGAGCGACCAGCCCGTCGTGGCCTCTGCCCTCGGCTCGGCGACCGGCACCAACGGCCGTGACTTCGCCTGGTTCGCGTCCTCCGCCTCGCTCACCGGCGACTTCGCCGTCGTCACGGCGCCAGGACCCTCGCCGCTGCTCAACCTGCTGAACCAGGGCACCAAGGACGTGACCTATACGGCGACCGCCGAGAACGGCGCATCCGGCAGCGTGACGGTCGCGGCCGGTGCGGCCGGAGCACTGCCGCTCTTCGCGTCGACGCGGTACATCGTGTCGGGCGGCTCCGAGACGGTGTCGTCGGTCGGCTATGCGGATGCCGGCATGGTCGCCTCGTTCCCGGT
>NZ_JASJXJ010000284.1:0-1787 GCF_035018685.1 Cryobacterium sp. RTC2.1 | reverse complement strand
CTAGGAGCGTGAGTCAGTAACGCCTATTCGGCTTTGATGCCAATGAATGCCTCCGATGTCGTCGGGTTGGGTTGGGGCGTTGCCGACGCGATCGTCGTGGGCTGGGGCTCTGTATCCGTTCGCGTGCCGATCGAAAATAGGGCCACGGCCGTGTTGACGACGCAGGGCAGGATCGCTGTCGCCCGTCAGGGCGGTCTTGCCTGGTCTTTAGGTTGCCGGGTGGGGAGTGCTTTGCGTGGCGAGGCGGGCTTTGGTTTGCAGGGTGTGGAGTTTCATTAGGTTGTGGCAGGCGGCGATCAGGTCCCACTCGTGGGCTGCTTGCTCCAACCCGCGCAGCAGCAGGAATTTTCCTTGCCTCGTGTGGATTTGACCGAACACGGGCTCCACGATCGCTTTGCGCCTGGCGTAAACGGCGCGGCCTTTCTTCGTCTTCAACTTCCGGGCCATGCGTTCCCGGAGCGTCGCATCGGCGGGGATCCGGCCCCGAGGAACCTCGGGAACACGTTCGCCATGCTTGACCCGGCCGGTCGCGATGAAGAACTCGGTCCCGCCGTCGCTGGCCGTCTCAATGGTCTTGGCGTAGTCCAGGTTCGCGGCTGAACAATACCCGGCATCGGCGAGGACCTGCCGGGGCAGAACGCCCGTCGTGGTGTGGAGTTTCTCGACCAGGGGCACGACCTGTTCAACATCCACGCCAATATTCGTCAGCGTCGTCGCGACGATGATCTGATGATCCGCATCCACGATGGCCTGCGCGTTGTAGGCGTAATGGAAGGACCCGTCAGCGGTCTTCATGATCCGCGCGTCCGGGTCGGTGAAGTTGCGTTGAGCCTTCGGATTCACGACCGCGTTCTCGGCCGCATCCTCACCCTTCGCCGTGACAGCATCGTCGTCATCGCCCTTATCCCGGGCTTTCTTCTCGGCCTCTTTCCGCGCCCGGGCGGCCGCGTCCGCCTCCAAAGCGGCGCGCGCCTCGGCCAGTTTCACGAGGCGTGATTCCCGCCTCGCGAGCTCCGGCGGCAACTCATCACCGCGTTTGTCTTTCCCGAACCGGGCATCCTCGGCCTCATCGATCGCATCGGCGTCCGCCAGGAGGGCGGAGACTTCATCGGCGAGGACTTTCTGCTTCTCCGTCAACCGGGCGTAACTCATCGCTTTGCGCCTGGACGCGTTCGCCCGGACCTTGGTGCCGTCCAACGCGACCTGCCCCAGCGACACCATCCCAGCCGCACGACACAGTTCCAACGCCTGCAAAAACACGTTCCCCAGGCTCGCGAGGTGCCGTTTCCGGAACCGGGCGATCGAGCGAAAATCCGGTGCCTGCTGCGCGGCCAACCAACGAAAAGCGACCACGTCCACACAGACCCGCTCCAACTCCCGTGACGAGCGAACCCCGACGCAATACCCGTAAAGCAGCACGCGGACCATCAGCCGAGGGTCATAAGGCGGCTGGCCCTTCGACTTCGCGTAGGACGCGTAGAACTTCTTCAGGTCAATTTGAGTTTCGACGATGTCGGCGATGAAACGAGAGAGGTGGTTCTGCGGCAGCCACTCATCCAAAGACGGTGGAACCAACATCACGGCCGCCGGCTCGAACGCCCGGAACCGCTTGTTCACGCCGGCGCCAGCCTCGACTCCGTCGTCCATGACCAGGTCAACATGTTCGAGTTCTGTCGCGGGAAACAAACCATCAAAATCGCTCATAAGCAATTTTCCCAGACCAACAACCCCAGCCCAGGAAATCCGTCGGCGTTTTAAACTTCGCCGTTACTGACCCACGCTCCTAG
>NZ_JASJXJ010000283.1:0-1800 GCF_035018685.1 Cryobacterium sp. RTC2.1 | reverse complement strand
AACCAGCGGTCAGAACGACGATTCACCCGCTTTCGCGGAGGGGGGACGGACCGCTACAGGTAGCGGGCGTATGCGCCGACGGTGAGGAAGGTCGGGAACTCGGGCTCGAGCGCCGAGGTGCGGAAGACCGACAACGCGTCGTCGAAGCGGTCACCGGGAGTGCGGGGCAGGCCGGCGAACACCTCGGCGACGAGGCCGTCCACCCACGGTCCGTCGATGCGCACGCCCTCGGCGGTGACCGAGTTGTCGTGGATCCACTGCCACACCTGCGAGCGGGAGATCTCCGCGGTCGCGGCGTCCTCCATCAGGTTGTCGATCGCCGCGGCCCCCACACCGCGCAGCCAGGACTCGATGTAACGCAGCCCGATCGTGATGTTGTCGCGCACGCCGGCGGTGGTGATCTGCCCGCCGACGGATGCGACGTCGAGCAGTTCCGCGGCGGTCACGCTGACGTCGTCGCGGGTACGGTCGAGCTGGTTCGGCCGGTCGCCGAGCACCGCATCGAACTCGGCCTGTGCGGTCGGGATCAGGTCGGGGTGGGCGACCCAGGTGCCGTCGAAACCGTCGCCGGCTTCGCGCTTCTTGTCCGCAGCGACCTGCTCGAGCGCCCGTTCCGTGACAAGCGGATCGCGCCGGTTCGGGATGAAGGCGCTCATGCCGCCGATGGCATACGCGCCGCGGCCGTGGCAGGTCGAGACGAGCAGCTCGGTGTACGCGCGCATGAACGGCACGGTCATCGTGATCTGCTTGCGGTCGGGGAAGACGAACCGGCGCCCGCGGGCGCGGAAGGTCTTGATGATGCTGAAGATGTAGTCCCAGCGGCCGGCGTTGAGGCCCGCGCAGTGGTCGCGGAGTTCGTAGAGGATCTCCTCCATCTCGAAGGCGGCCTGGATCGTCTCGATCAGCACGGTCGCGCGGATCGTGCCGTACGGCAGGCCGAGCGCGTCCTCGGAGTGGCTGAAGATGTCGTCCCAGAGCCGGGCCTCGAGGTGGCTCTCCAGCTTCGGCAGGTAGAAGTACGGTCCGCTGCCGCCCTCGATCAGGCGCTGGGCGTTGTGGAAGAAGTACAGGCCGAAGTCGACGAGGCTGCCGGAGGCGCTCATCGTGCGGTTCGCCCGGTCGACGAAGCTGATGTTCTTCTCGACGAGGTGCCAGCCGCGCGGGCGCATCACGATCGTCGGGGTCGCGCCGGTCGCGTCTCCCGTGACGGTGTACTCCTTGCCCTCTGCGCTCGTGAAGTCGAGCTGCCCGCGGACGGTGTCGAACAGGGTGATCTGGCCCTCGATGACGTTGGCCCAGGTGGGACTCGTTGCGTCCTCCTGGTCGGCGAGCCAGACCTTGGCACCGGAGTTGAGCGCGTTGATGGCCATCTTCCGGTCTGTCGGGCCGGTGATCTCGACGCGGCGGTCTTCGAGGCCGGGGCCCGCGCCGGCGACGCGCCAGCTCGGGTCGCGACGGATGTGCGCCGTTTCGGTGAGGAAGCCTGGGTCGCGCCCGTTGGCGGCGTCAACGCGCTTCCGCAGCCTGGTCGCGAGCAGGTCGTGGCGGGTGCCCGCGAAGCGGTCGTGCAGCTCCGAGACGAAGTCGAGCGCAGCGGGCGTGAGGATCTCGTCGTAGCGGGCACCGAGGTCTCCGGTGACCTCGAGGTGCGGCTGGATCATGGCGAAGCTGCCGGTGTTCGTGGTCGGGGCGACCGTGTCGGTCGTCGCCAGGGGGGAATTCATGGGGTTTCTCCTTCTGGAGGGTGAGGTCGAGGTGTTCGGGGCGGTGAGCGGATGCGGCCACCCGGCCGGCCGCATC
>NZ_JASJXJ010000282.1:0-1821 GCF_035018685.1 Cryobacterium sp. RTC2.1 | reverse complement strand
CGCCCTGCACATTCTCGAGGTTCTTGACGAAGAGGCCATCGACCTCGTCCAGGGCGAGAGCGATGCGCTCGTCGTCGCTGTCGCGGAGCAGGTTCTCGATGAGGTTGCGCTGCTGCGCGTTGAAGGTGATCACGCCGACCGAGGGGGAGACCCCGGGCGAGGCTTGGAAGCGGCGCTCGATGTCGTCGACGATCGCGTGGGCCTCGACGGGGTTGGTGCGGAGCGCCGTGCCGCGCCCGGAGCGCTCGAACTGGCCGTTCACGCGCACGAGGGAGACACCGTGACCCGCGACCGCCGCCGAGCCGGTGGACCCGACCGAGTCGGCCGTGCGCGAGTCGGTCGTGCCCGAGTCGGCCGTGCCGGAGTCGGCCGAACTGGCACGGGCCGAACCCGCGCTGCCGGGCCCCATCGGCGCCGGGAACGACGACAGCCGGCTCTCGTAGTAGTAGTGGTTGCTGAACGCGATCAGCGACTCGTCCTGGCTGCGGTAATGCCACGACAACCACTTGCTCGGCACCCGCGCCTGCACGCACTCGGTGAGGATCGACTCCTCGTCCGCGACCGCGCCGAGCACCCCGTCCCCGCCGTCGAGGCCCGCGTCACCCTCGTCGTCGATGTTCGCGCTCGCCTCGGCGAAGCTCGTCGGCGGCATCTGCTTGCTGTCGCCCACGACGACCACGGACGCCGCCCTGCCCATCGCACCGATCGCATCCGCCACCCGGATCTGCGAGGCCTCGTCGAACACGACGATGTCGAACAGGGCCGCGTGCGCGGGGAAGAACCGGGCGACGGATTCCGGGCTCATCAAGGTGCACGGCATCACCTGGGTGATCAGGTCGCCGTAGTTCTCGAGCAGCGCGCGCACGCTCATGCCGCCGCGCTGCCGGTCGAGCTGGCGGCGCAGGCCGCCGACCTGCCCAGAGGCCAGGTTCGTGTCGAAGCGGCGGAGGCCGAGCACCTCGGCCGGGATGGCCCGGGGGAGTTCGCCGCGCACCGCGTGCGTGCTCGCGGTGAACCGGGTGATCGTCTTGCTGTGCGCCACGAGGTTGAAGTCGCCGAGGGCGGTCGCGTCCTCGCGTTCGGTGATCGAGGCGAGGGCGAGGCCCTTGTCGAACGCGAGCGCGGCATCTTCGGCCGGGATGCTGCCGGCCAGCAGCGCGGCGCGGGCGTCGGTGAGCCCGTGGCGCCGCAGCGGCTCGAGGTGACGCACGAGGGCGAGCCAGCGTTCGAGCACGACGGGCTGGGAGGACTCGACCGTGCGCGCGGCCCGGGTCGCCCACCAGCGGGCGATGAAGCCGAGGTCGCCGGCCCAGCGGGCGCGGTCGGCGGGCTGCACGTCGGCGGCGGTGTCGAGGGTCTGCCAGGCCGCGGCGAGGGCGGTGAGCGGCTCCTGGCCGGCGCCGAGCGGGGTCGAGGAGTAGTAGGCGCGCAGGTCGGCGGTGTGGGTGGGGGAGTCGCCGTCGACAGCGGGCACCGCGGGCCGGTTGAGCGCGTCGCCGAGCCAGCCGAGCCAGGCCAGGCCGGTCGCGAGGTCCTCGGCGTCGGCCGGCACGAACGGGTTCCACCGCGCGTCCACGAGCGGCACTGGCAGGGTGAGTGCGGCGTCGCGCAGGCCCTGCGCTTCGGCGTGCGCGGCGGCGAGGGCCGCGGTGAGCGTCGAGAGCGTCTTGAGCGGCACGGCCTTCTCCGGGGCGGATGCCGCGTCGCCGGTGAGCAGGTCGGCGACCTTCGCGAGCACCGCCCGGCGCTTGGCCGTGCGGCCGAAGAACCCGGCGGCATCCGCGGCGAGGGCCGCCGCGTGGATCCCGGGCACGTCACGGG
>NZ_JASJXJ010000281.1:0-1836 GCF_035018685.1 Cryobacterium sp. RTC2.1 | reverse complement strand
AGGTAGAGCACGAGCCAGACGATGCCGGCAACGACCGCGAGGCCCCACGCTGCGCTCAGCGACGTGCTCAGCCAGCCGGGCATGCCCCAGGCCGCGGGAGGGCCGTCCCACCAGAATCCGCGGGTGAACGGCACGACGGTCAGGAGGAGGACGGCGCCGATCCCGATCATGGCGGGCTCGAAGCGGCCGCGGAGGGCTTCCTCGGCGTGGATGCGGCCGAGTGCGTTGGGGAGCAGCGCCCAACCCACCGCATAGACGAAGAGCACGGGCGCCCCGAGCACGGCGAGCACGAACGCGATGCCGCGCACGATGATCGGGTCGAGTCCGGTGCGGCCGGCGATGGCGCCGCAGACCCCGGCGAACCAGCGGTCTGCGCCGCGGACCATGCCGCTGCGGCGGATCCAGTCGAAGAAACGGGTGAGCTGGTCTGGACCCGACGGGCCCGGGCCGGCCGGGTATGTCGGATTACGCGGTTGATCGGTCATAACTTCACTCAACCACCCGCGATAGCGCGCTGCTATGGGGGAGAACCCTGAACGGACCCTGAGATCTGGCCGCACCGGATCGGGGCGGCCTTCGGGGTGCTTGGATGAAGACATGAGAACTGAGCGGATGTCCCGGCCGCGCCAGCGGATCATCGCCGGCGTCTGCGCGGGGTTCGCTGAGCACACCGGGTTGTCCGTGACGGTGGTGCGCACCGCGACGCTGCTGCTCGTCCTGGCCGGCGGGGCCGGCGCGCTGCTCTACGCCTGGCTCTGGGTGACGACGCCGACCGCGACGGCGAACCCCGTCCGGTTCGGGGCCGCCGAGCTCCCCAAGGCGAGCCTCGCGCGGCCGGCGCCCGGGTACGCCGGTTCCCCCGGCTCCCGCCACGGCCTCGGCGGTCCCGCGGATGCCGCGGCCGAGCGAGCCGCCGCCGCCGCGTCCTCGGCCCGGTCGGCTCCGATCACGGAGATCCTGCTCGGGCTCGCGCTCCTCGCCGCCGGTCTCACTCTCGTCGCGAGCCGGCTCGGCGCCGACATCCCGCTCGCCGTGGTCATCCCCGCGATCGTCGTGCTGTCGGGGACCGCGCTCGCCTGGCGGCAGTTCGCGGACATCCGCGGCGGTTCAGAGCAGCACTCGTCCGCCCTGCTCGTGCGCGCGCTCGGCGCCCTCGTGCTCGTCGCCGTCGGCATCCTGCTGTTCTTCGTGACGAGTGACAGCCCCGACGGGTGGACGGTCGTGATCGCATCCGCTTCGGTGCTGCTCGGCGTCGTCGTCGTGATCGCGCCGTGGCTCGTGCGGCTCTCGCGCGACCTCGCCGACGAGCGCGCGGGACGGGCGCGGGAGGCCGAGCGCGCCGAAATCGCCGCGCACCTGCACGACTCGGTGCTGCAGACGCTCGCACTGATCCAGCAGAAGGCAGGGCCGCAGAGCGACGCGGCCCGGCTCGCCCGCGCCCAGGAGCGGGAGCTGCGCGAGTGGCTCTTCACCGGGACCGGGACCGGCTTCGGCACTGCCGCGGGCACGGCCGCGAGTACTGCCGCAGGAGCGGATACCGGTGCGGGCGGGGCCGGCGGCATCCCCGACGTCGATCTCCCGACGGCCCTCCGCCGGATAGGGGCGGAGCTCGAGGCCGACTTCCCGGTGCAGTTCGACATCGTGAGTGCGGGCTCGAGCCTCGGCCCAGCCCCAGAGGGGTTGCTCGCCGCGGGGCGCGAAGCCATGCTCAACGCGGCGAGGCACTCCGGCGGGCCGGTGTCCGTCTACCTCGAGACGGGCGCGAACGCGGTGAGCCTCAGCGTGACCGACCGCGGCCCGGGCTTCCGGCTCGACGACGTGCCGGACGACCGGCAC
>NZ_JASJXJ010000280.1:0-1861 GCF_035018685.1 Cryobacterium sp. RTC2.1 | reverse complement strand
CCCGCGGCCGCGGGCCCCCCCACCCGGGCCCCGGGCGGGCGGGCCACCCGGCGCCGCCCGTGGCTGGGCCGGAACCCGATCGGGCTCCTGCTCAGCGCCCCCTACCTCGTCTTCGTGATCGCCGTCTTCGCGTACCCGCTCGTCTTCGCGGTGTACATGGCCTTCCACGACTACTTCTTCGCCGCCCCCGGCGCCCAGGTCGACCGGCCGTTCGTGGGCCTCGACAACTTCCAGGAGGTGCTCTCCGACCCGGCCGTGATCCGCTCCTTCGGGAACGTCGGCATCTTCCTGCTGATCAACGTGCCGCTGACCGTCGTGCTCTCGCTCGTGCTCGCGACGGCACTCAACAAGGCCGTGCGCGGCCGCACCTTCCTGCGGGTCGCGTACTACGTGCCCTACGTCACCGCGAGCGTCGCGGTCGTCGGCGTCTGGCTCTTCCTCTTCAGCGGCGGCGGCCTCGTCAACCAGATCCTCGGCCCGCTCGCCCCCGACCCGTCCTGGCTGATCAGCCCGACCTGGGCGATGCCCACGATCGCCCTGTTCGTGACCTGGAAGCAGCTCGGCTTCTACATTCTGCTGTACCTCGCCGCGCTGCAGAGCGTGTCGACGGAGCTCTACGAGGCCGCTTCGACAGACGGCGCCGGTGCGATCCGCAAGTTCTTCTCCGTCACGATCCCCGGCGTGCGCCCGGCGACGGTGCTCGTGCTGCTGCTCTCCACAGTGACGGGAGCGAACCTCTTCACCGAGCCGTACCTCCTCACCGGCGGCGGCGGCCCGAACGGGGCATCGACCTCTCCCGTGCTGCTGATGTACCAGAAGGGTATCGAGCAGGGCAACCCGGACACCGCGTCCGCGATCGGAATCATCCTGGTGATCGGCGTGCTCATCATCGCCTTCATCCAGCGCAAGATCGCCGGAGGTGACGAATCATGAGCAAGCGCACATCAGACACGGGTACGGGCACAATCAGCACGCGCGCACCGGGAAGGCGCACGACCAGCGGCATGAGCCGCGGACAGAACATCCTCCGCGGCGTCGTGCTCACCATCGGAGCCGTGGCGTTCCTGTTCCCGTTCTACTACATGATCGTCGGCTCACTCCAGAAGTCGCCGGACACCTCCATCGCGGGAGCATTCCCGAACCCGGCCAACCTCACCCTCGAGAACTACGCGGACATCAACAGCCGCGTCAACCTGATGCAGACCCTGCTCAACTCCGGCATCTTCACCGGCGGTGTGATCGTCGGCACCCTCGTCTTCGGGGTCCTCGTCGGCTACGCGCTCGCCCAGCTGCAGTGGCGCGGCCGCGGAATCACCTTCGCGCTCGTTCTGCTCGTGCAGGTCGTTCCGTTCCAGCTGCTGATGATCCCGCTCTACGTGATGATCGCGAGGGACTACGGCCTTGCCGACAACTACCTCGGCATGATCCTGCCGTTCGCGATCAACTCGACGGCCGTGATCATCTTCCGGCAGTACTTCCTGCAGGTCCCCCGCGAGCTCTTCGACGCGGCCAGGATCGACGGTGCCGGCGAGGTCGTGCTGCTCTGGCGGATCGCCCTCCCGCTGGTGCGCCCCGCCCTGCTCACCGTCGTGCTGCTGACCTTCATCGGCCCGTGGAACGAATTCCTCTGGCCGTTCCTGGTCACCAAGCAGGCCTCGATGCAGCCGCTCGCTGTCGCCCTCGCCAACTACATCAGCACCGTCGCGGCCTCCGCGGCGAACCCCTTCGGAGCGGTCCTCGCCGGCGCCTGCGTGCTGGCCGGACCCGCCGTCATCCTCTTCATCCTCTTCCAACGACACTTCGTCTCGACCGACATCGGTTCAGGCGTGAAAGGCTAGTCATGCGCGAATCCACTGCAGCA
>NZ_JASJXJ010000279.1:0-1866 GCF_035018685.1 Cryobacterium sp. RTC2.1 | reverse complement strand
CCGCGAGAGTACGAAAATGGCCCCTTCAGCCGCACGGAGAGGGCCGAATTCGTACTCTCGCGGAACGGATTGGCGGAAAGGGTTCGTCGCGGGAGGGGTCAGTCGCGGAGCGAGTTCTCCTCTCGGACGGCCTCGGTGCGTACGGTCTCGTCGAACACGCGCTTGGCCTCGATGCCGACCACGGAGTGGCGGCGCCCGTAGGCGAAGTACACGGCGAGGCCGATCAGGAGCCACACCGCGAAGCGCACCCAGGTCAGGGTTGTGAGGTTCAGCATCAGCCAGAAGCACAGCACGGCCGAGAGGATCGGCAGGTACGGGGAGAAGGGCACCTTGAAGGCGCGCTTGAGGTCCGGCCGCTTCTTCCGCAGCACGATCACGGCGATGCTGACGAGCACGAACGCCGAGAGCGTTCCGATGTTGATCATTTCCTCGAGGACGCCCACGTTGGTGAGGCCGGCGATCAGCGCGACCGCCGTGCCCGCAATGATCTGCACCCGCGCCGGCGTGCCGCGCTTCGCCGAGGTGACGCTGAGGCCGCGGGGCAGCAGGCCGTCACGGCTCATGGCGAAGAGCACCCGGGACAGCCCGAGGAGCAGCACCATGATCACGGTCGTCAGGCCGATCAGGATGCCGACCGAGATGACCTCGGCGGCCCAGCCGGCTCCGACGGCGACGAAGGCCGTTGCGAGGGAGGCGTTCGGGTCCTGCGCGAGCACCGTGTACGGCACCATCCCGGTCAGTACGAGGCTGACGCCGAGGTAGAGCACGGTCACGATCGCGAGCCCTGCGAAGATCCCGCGCGGCAGGGTCTTCTGCGGGTTCTTGACTTCCTCGGCGCTCGTGGCGACGACGTCGAAGCCGATGAATGCGAAGAAGACGAGGGAGGCGCCCGCAAGCAGGCCGAAGAGGCCGTACTGGGCCGGGTGCGCACCGGTCATGAAGGAGAAGAGGGACTGCATCCAGACGTCGCCGTCTCCACCCGTCGTCGGGATAGCGGCGGGGATGAACGGCGAGTAGTTCGCCGGGTTGATGAAGAAGGCGCCGGCGACGATGACGAAGAGCACGATCGCGACCTTGAGGATCGTGAAGACGCTCGCGACCCGCGCGGAGAGCTTGGTGCCGAGCACGAGGAGAGTCGTGAAGATCGCGACGATGACGAAGGCGCCCCAGCTCACGTCGAGGCCGAGAATGTTGATGGTCGCCGGCACGTTCCAGTGCAGGAGTTCGAAGACGCTCGAGAGGTAGATGCCCCAGTACTTGGCGATCACGGCGGCCGCGGTGAGCATCTCGAGGATCAGGTCCCAGCCGATGATCCAGGCCAGGAGCTCGCCGAGGGTCGCATAGGTGAAGGTGTACGCCGAGCCGGCGACCGGCACCGCCGACGCGAACTCCGCGTAACACATGATCGCGAGGGCGCAGGTGAGGGCGGCGAGCAGGAACGCGAGCGTCACCGACGGGCCAGCGTAGCTGCCGGCCGCCTTTGCTCCGACCGAGAAGATCCCGGCGCCGACGGCAACGGCGACACCCATGACCATGAGGTCCCAGGTGCCGAGGGTGCGCTTGAGATTGTGGCCCTTTTCGAGGGAGTCGGCCATCGAGGCCTCAATGCTTTTGGTGCGCCAAATGCTCATAACAGGGGGATATCCATTTCGTTGGGTACCCGCCCAGCCTACGACTCCCCCTGTCCGGGGTCTCACGGAACGGTGACGACGACCTTCCCCCTGGCTTGTCCGGCGTGCTGGTAGCGGATGCCGTCTGCCGCATCCGCGAGGGGAAACGTCCGGTCGATCACGGGCCGGATGGTGCCGGCCTCGAGCAGTTTCCCGAGGGTCTCGAGGTCGTCGGCGCCCTCGGCGGAGACGACCC
>NZ_JASJXJ010000278.1:0-1867 GCF_035018685.1 Cryobacterium sp. RTC2.1 | reverse complement strand
CGGCCTCGGTCAGCGCGTGCGGAACGGGGTATGGCTTCTTGCCCTCCGGGGTGTGCGTCTCGCCCTCGATGGCGATCGCGCTCGGCGCGACGACGTCGAAGCCGCCGTTGACGAGGTCGTGCGAGACCCGGCCGGCGTGCATGACCTGGGCGACGATGAGGCCGCCGGCCTCATGCACGGCCGACGCGACGGAACGCCAGCCGTCGACCTGCTCGGCGGTGACGAGTCCGGGCTGGCCGGTGTAGCCCTGTCCGGCGTGGCTCGGGTAGACCCCCTCCGACACGATCAGGCCGAGGGATGCGCGCTGGCGATAGTGCTCGATGACCATCGGTCCGGGGATGCCGTCGAGGCCCGCCCTGGTGCGGGTCAGCGGCGCCATCACGAGTCGGTTCGGCAGGTGCAGGTCGCCGAGGGTCAGCGGGGAGAACAGGGTCACAGTCGCTCTTTTCGTAGTACGGAAGTTCCGCCGGGCGCGGCCGAACGGGCCGGCGCAGGGAAACGCAGGGTGCGCTGCAGACAACGGGCCCGGGCCCGGTCCTATTCCACACGCGGTCCACACCGTCGTCCGCCGCCGGGACGCCGACGCCGGGCCGGGCCGGGCTGCGAGCGGTCTCAGCCTGTCCCGACGCGGGCAAACCGATCGCCCCGCGGCGACGAATACCAGGCATGACCATCCTGGTGACACGAACTCCCGACCGCACGGCGGCGCCCGCCCCGGTGACGTCTCTCGTGCCGGCCGGGACGTCCAGGACGTCCGTGACGTCCGTGCCCGAAACTCGGCGGGATGAGTATTGCCCGTTCCCACTCTCGACAGACGCACGCGCCTTCGGCCTCACCACGAGTTCGATGCGCCTCGGCTCCGGCACGCTTGCGGTGCGTCACGGCCGCCGCACGGGCAGCGACACGGCGACGGTCCTGCTGCACGGGGCTGCCGGCTCCTGGACGACCTGGACCCCGCTCCTCTCGGCGGCGACGAACGGTGGCTCGGCGGGCTCGACGGGACGCGTTCCATCCGGCGCACTCGCCCTGACCGACCTGATCATTCCGGACCTACCCGGCTGGGGCGACAGCGAACCAGCGGATGCCTCCGGCCGGCACTCCACCCGGCCCGCCCCGGGCATCACGACCGTCGCGGCCGCGATCGCCGAAACCGTCCGTGCACTCGGCTACGAGCGCTGGCACGTCGTCGGGCACTCGCTCGGCGGTTTCCTCGCCCTCGAACTGGCCGCACTCGAACCTGCCGCAACCGTGTCGGTCTCCCTCGTCTCTGCGACGACGTTCTCGGTGGTGGACAGCGTGCGGCATCCGATCACCAGGTTCACCCTGCTGCCCGGGTACACGGCCCTGCTCGGCGTCATGCGCGCCCTCGCGGTCGCCGAGCCCGCCGGCCGCGGCCTCGTGCGCTGGCTCAACAGGGTGGGTGTGCTGCGCGGGCTCACCGCGCCGCTGTTCAGCCGGGTCGACGCCGTACCGGCGAGCGTGATCTCGGCCCTCGCGACGGAAGTCCGTCCGCGGGCCTTCGTCGAGGCATCCGCCCTCGCCGGAGCCCATGACCCGGAACGGTCCTGGGCCCGCATCACCTGCCCGGTGCGCGCGATCCAGAGCGACGCGGACATCTTCGTCGCCGATTCGGACCGCGCCCGGCTCTCCGCCGTCATTCCCGGGTTCGTTTCGCGAACGATCGCGGGCACGGGCCACTTCGCCCACATCGAGAAGCCCTTCGCCGCCCTCGAAGCCCTCGAAGCCCTGAGCAGCCTCCGCGAGAGTACACTTGTGGCCCTTAAACCCGAGGTTTAAGGGCTGTGAAGTCTCGTTCTCAATCTGACAGTTCTGTCTCATGACCTTGCTGACAGTTCTGTCTCGGGAC
>NZ_JASJXJ010000277.1:0-1869 GCF_035018685.1 Cryobacterium sp. RTC2.1 | reverse complement strand
GTCCGGGGTGGGCGGCGCACCCGGAGACTGCACCTGCCGCGCCGGGGTGCCCGTGGCATCCGCTGCTATTTCGGTCGGTTCGACGGAAACGCTCGACTCGGCCGACTCGGTCGACTCGGGCGTCTCGGGCGACTCGGGCGACTCGGGCGACTCGGGCGACTCGGGCGACTCGGGCGAACCACCCGACTCGGGCCCGGAGGTGCCGTAGTAGCCGTAGAGTTCGTTCTCCTCGTCGGCGGTGATCGATCCACGGTCGCTCTCGATGCGGGGGCCGTTGCGGATGCGGTCGCGGTCGAAGGCCACGACCACGCGCGGGCCGTCGATGGTCGCGCCGGCCAGCGGAACAAACGATTCGAGCATGCCGAACAGGCCGGTGCGCACCGTGACGAAGGCCGGCTCGCCGGAGTCCTCGCTCAGGAAGACCTGTTCGACCGAGCCGAGCTTCGCACCGTCGCTCGTCACGACGACACCGCCGTTGACGACGATGTCGTCGATCCCTTCGAGGGTGATCATGCGGTCATTCCTTCACTGGAGGCACGCGCTGGGGGCACGGACAGGTTTCTGTATTCTCGCACCGTCCGGTGCGGCTGCCCAGGCGTCACGCGGTGACCAGGATCATCGTGAGCACGCTCAACCCGACCGTCACCGGGGCGAGCACGAGGCCGAAGAGCGCATACCCGCGCCAGGGGATCAGCACGTTCATCTTCTCGAGCCTGCTGTGCCAGAGCAACGTCGCGAGCGACGCCCACGGGGTGACCAGCGGGCCGACGTTCGCGCCGATCAGGACGGCGAGCAGCCGCGGGGTCGAGTCGGCGACCGGTTCGAGCGCGAGGTAGGCGGGCAGGTTATTGGTCAGGTTCGAGCCGACCAGACTCGTGCCGGCCAGGCGGAACAGGTCCCTCGGCGCGTTCCCCGCCCCGGCAAGCGCGGTGAGCAGCACGGGCAGCCCGAGGTTCTGCAGGGCCTCCATCGCGAGGAACAGCCCGCCGCTGAACAGCAGGAGCGACCAGGGAATCAGGGTCATCCGGAGAACGCTCTGGCGCCTGACGAAGAACACGACGGCCAGCACGAGTGCGGCGATGCTCGACGGCAGCCATACCGGCACGCCGACGACGAGGGCGGGCAGCAGGGCAGCGAGCACGAGCGCGCTCGTCCCGAGCAGCACCCGGTCGACGGATGCCACCGCTCCCGACGTTCCCGCGACGCGCATCCGCTGCACGGGGACGCTCGAATACCGTTTGCCGAGGTCTTTCCGGAAGACGATCGCAACCATTGCCATCGGCACGACCACGGCGACGAGCGCCGGGGCCGCGGTCAACCCGGCGAAGGCGATCGGTGAGATGCCGCCGAGGCGGTTCTGGGCGAGCAGGTTGGTCAGGTTGCTGATCGGGAGCAGCAGGCTGCCGGTGTTGGCGAGCCACACCGTCGTGAGCGCGAACGGCAGCGGCGGCAGGCCCGCCTGCCGCGCGACGACGACGACGACCGGCGTCAGGAGCACGGCGGTGGTGTCGAAGGAGAGGAACACCGTCGTGACGATCGCGATGCCGGCCACCCACAACCAGAGCAACCAGGCCCTGCCGCCACCCCAGTGCCGCAGCCGGCGGGCGATCCAGCGGAACACCCCCGCTTCGCTGCAGAGCTCGGTGACGACGGTCATGGCCACGACGAACACGAGGATCGGCGCCACCCGGTCCACGAGAACGAGCAGTTCGGGGAGCGGGAGCAGGCCGGTGACCGCGGCGACGGTGCCGAGCAGGAGCAGACCGGCGCCGATGAGGGACAGGACCATGAATGGGAGTGTATCGGCCAGGAGCGCCACGCCTCGCAGGGTGAGCGGATGCCTGGTGTGGCGGGAGCGGGGCTGGAGGG
>NZ_JASJXJ010000276.1:0-1888 GCF_035018685.1 Cryobacterium sp. RTC2.1 | reverse complement strand
TCATGGGGCGTCGCTCCTCGGAGGGGTGGTGCTGACCGGGCTGGCCCTCGAGTGGGCGAAGACACACCCCACCGAGACCCGCTAGTGGCCGGCATCCGCTTCTTCGCGGCCGTGGCAGAGTCAGCGGGCACTGAGACCACGACCGTCGACGTTGCCAGCATCGGCGATCTCCGTACGCTCCTGGCCGACCGCCACGGCACCGAGTTCGCCAGGATCCTGTCGCGCTGTTCCCTGCTGGTCAACGGCATCAGGGCAGCGGATGACGCGGTGCCCCTCGCCGGGACCGACACCGTCGACGTGTTGCCCCCCTTCGCCGGCGGCTGAACCGCAGATCGACGCGGACCGGGTGTGAGCGGCACGATCCGACTGACCGGGCCTGATCGGAGGGGAATGATTTTTCACGGTGTTCCGCGATTGTCGAGGTCCGCACGCACGGTCAGGGTGGTAGTTACGCGGGCCGCACGGCCCGAAACCACCTAGTCCGAGGAAGCACATGTCAGTCCCTTCCGCACTCGTCTCGTCGAAGCTCAAACCAGACCTCTCCAACTGGGATCCGGAGAATGAAGAAACCTGGGATCCCAAGCTCGCGTGGCGCACCCTGTGGATCACGACCTTCAGCCTGACGCTTGCCTTTGCGGCCTGGTACCTCGTGAGCGCGATCGCCCCACGTCTGAACGACATCGGCTATTCCCTCGCGCCCGGCCAGCTCTACTGGCTTGTGGCCATCCCCGGACTCGCCGGCGGATTGCTGCGACTCGTCTTCATGTTCCTGCCGCCGATCATGGGCACCCGGTCCCTCGTGGCCATGTCGTCCGCCCTCCTCGTCCTGCCGATGCTCGGTTGGACGCTCGCGGCCCGCGACACTGCGACCCCATACTGGGTGCTGCTCGCGCTCGCCTTCTCCGCCGGCATCGGCGGAGGGACGTTTTCCGGATTCATGGCCTCGACCAGCTACTTCTTCCCCAAGCGCCTCGCCGGCACCGCGCTCGGACTTCAGGCGGGCATCGGTAACTTCGGGATCGGCCTCATGCAGCTGCTGCTGCCGTGGGTCGTCGGCTTCGGCCTGCTCGGCACCGCGGCGCTCACCCCTCAGAGCAGCGCCAAGGGCGACCTGGTCTGGCTGCACAACGGCGGCCTCGTCCTGATCCCCTGGGCACTCCTCGCCGTCGTCCTCGCGATCGTCTATCTGCGCCGGGTCCCGGTCACGGCGAACTTCCGCCAGCAGATGGACATCTTCAGGATCAAGCACACCTGGATCATGACGGCCATCTACCTGATGAGTTTCGGTGCGTACAGCGGCCTCGCTGCACAGATGGGCCTGATCATCCTGAACGTCTACGGGCACTTTCCCGATGCCCCGAATCCGCTCGCCTTCGCCTTCATCGGCCCCGTCGTCGGCGCCCTCGTGCGCGCGGCCAGCGGTCCGTTCTGCGACAGGTGGGGCGGCGCGATCTTCACCCTGATCGGGGGTATCGGTATGACCGTCGGCACCGTGGTCACCGCGTTCTTCCTCAGCCCGAGCAGCGTGTCCGACTTCTGGGGCTTCCTCACCGGGATGCTCATCATCTTCACCTTCGCGGGATTTGCGAACGCCGGCACGTTCAAGCAGATGCCGATGATCTTCCCCAAGCGGCAGGCCGGCGGGGCGATCGCCTGGACGAGCGCCATCGCGGCATTCGGCCCGTTCATCGTAGGCATCGCGCTCACGGCGATCAGTCCCACCGCGTTCTTCGTCGGCTGCGCGGTCTTCTGCGTCTTCTGCACCTGGCTCGCGTGGCACTACTACGCACGTCCCGGCGCTCCGTACCCGAGCTGACCGGCACCACCCGGCCGCCGGCTCAGCGCACCACCTGGCACCACCGCGACGAAGGCCGCCGCTCTCTGGAGC
>NZ_JASJXJ010000275.1:0-1893 GCF_035018685.1 Cryobacterium sp. RTC2.1 | reverse complement strand
GGGCGGGGGAGGTCGCGGCGCGGGCGGCATCCGTGCCCGGCAGGAAACCGCCGAGGCTCAGGAGCAGAAGCGCCGCGGTGACGAGGAATACCGGCGCGACCAGCCGGATCGGTGACCGGGCGTGACGAAGCGCGATGGGCATCCGCCGCGGCCGTCGACCATGACGGGCCTGCGGCGGGCCGGGGCAAGCGAAACGTGAGCGATGCATAGGTCCCCCCTGCCTCCATTTCAGGGGTCATCTCCCCGATTGTCAACGTGCAACGCGCAACAGGCACGATCCCGCACGGGATTGTTATCCGGCGCGGGACGCGGGCGTAGGGCATACTGACGGACACGAGGCGGATTCGCCGCCCCTCCGTGAGACAGGCCCGATCTCGCCATGACGCTTCCTGACCTGCGCGTTCCCGCCACCGGAGCGCCCTGGCTCCGACCGGAGAGCTACTGGCCGGCCCTGACCGAGGCCACTCGCCATCTCGACACGCCCGTCGCGGCGCTGCACCTCGGAGCGCTCCGCCACAACACCCACGACATGCTGCGACGCGCGGGCGGAACCCCGATCCGCGTTGCTTCGAAGTCGATCCGCGTCCGTGGCGTGCTCGAGGCCATCCTCGCCGTGCCCGGCTACCAGGGCGTGCTCGCGTACACCCTCGCCGAGGCGCTCTGGCTCGCGGAATCCCTCGACGACATCGTCGTCGGCTATCCGAGCGTGGACCGGGGGGCGATCGGGGTCCTCGGCCGCTCGGCACTGCTCGCCTCCCGGGTCGCCCTGATGGTCGACTCGCTCGCCCAGCTCGATCTCATCGACACGGTGATCCCCCCGCACCGGCGCGAGACCATCCGACTGTGCATCGAGCTCGACGCCGGCTGGAAGAACCCGGTGCTCGGGCACCTCGGCGTGCTGCGCTCGCCGGTGCATACCGCCGCGGAGGCCAGGGACTTCGCGGCGGCCATCGTCGCGCGCCCCGGCTTCGCTCTCGTCGGCCTGATGGCATACGAATCGCAGGTCGCCGGCCTCGGTGACCGGCCGGCCGGTCGCCGCCCCCGTGCGCTCACCACCGGGATCGTGAACCGATGGGTGCGTCGCCACTCGATCGCCGAGCTCGGAGTGCGCCGCGCCGCCGCCGTCGCGGCCGTGCGCGAGGTCGCGCCCCTGGAATTCGTCAACGGTGGCGGCACCGGTTCCCTCGAGAGCACCCACGCGGATGCCTCGGTCACCGATATCGCCGCGGGCAGCGGCTTCTTCGGCGGCCACCTCTTCGACAACTATTCGGCATTCACGCCCGCTCCCGCCGCGGCATTCGCCCTCTCCGTCGTGCGGAAGCCGAGCGCGGCGACCGCAACGCTCCTCGGCGGCGGCTGGGTCGCATCCGGACCGCCGGGTGCCGACCGGATGCCTGCCCTCGCCTGGCCGCCCGGGCTCGCCGTCGTGACGCGGGAAGCGGCCGGCGAGGTGCAGACCCCGCTCGCTGGCCCCGGAGCCGCGGCCCTGGACGTCGGCGACCGGGTCTGGCTGCGGCACACCAAGTCCGGGGAGCTCAGCGAACACGTGACAGAATTCGCAGTGGTGGACGACGGGCGGGTCGTCGACATGCTGCCCAGCTACCGCGGCGAGGGAAAGGCGTTCCTGTGACGAACACCGGTGCTCTCTGGCAGAACTGGGCGCGCAGCGAGTCCGTACGTCCGGCCAGGGTTGAGCGGCCCACGAGCGTCGCGGCCGTGCAGCGTGCGGTGATCGCCGCCGCGAAATCCGGGATGCCGATCAAGGCCGTCGGATCGGGGCACAGTTTCTCCGGCATCGCCGTCGCCCCCGGCGTGCTCCTCGACCTGGCCGACCTCTCCGGCATCGTCGGCGTCGACACGGCCACCGGCCGTGTCACCCTCGCCGCGGTAGCT
>NZ_JASJXJ010000274.1:0-1919 GCF_035018685.1 Cryobacterium sp. RTC2.1 | reverse complement strand
GTGCGGCGGGCATCCGTCGTCGGCCGCGGGGTCTCGCTCAACTGGCCTGCCTTCGGGTCCACGGGCGGGAATATCGTCCCGTTCCGCGGTCCAATTATCGCGTGCGTTTCCGTGGATGTTCAAATCAGCCGTTCGCCGCCGCCATCCTCGTCCTCCCCAGCCGCGCGGTCTAGGCTCGACCCCAGCGCCCGTCACCCGGCGCGAGGAAAGGATCCAGTCGTGACGAGCCCCACACCCGTGACCGATTCGATTGCCGGCCCCGAGGGAGGAGCCCCCTGGTGGACCTCGGGTGTCGTGTACCAGGTCTATCCGCGCAGCTTCGCGGATGCCGACGGTGACGGGATCGGTGACCTCGCCGGCATCCGCGGCAAGCTCGGCTACCTCGCAGAGCTCGGGGTGGATGCCCTCTGGCTGTCCCCGGTGTACCCGTCTCCGCAGCACGACAACGGCTACGACATCAAGGACTACGAGGACATCGACTCCGTCTTCGGTGACCTCGCCCAGTTCGACCTGCTCGTCGCCGAGGCCCACGAGCGAGGGATCAGGATCGTGATGGATCTCGTGGTCAACCACACGAGCGATGAGCACCCCTGGTTCCTCGAGTCGAAGAGCAGCCTGACCAACCCGAAGAGGGACTGGTACTGGTGGCGCGAGCCGAACGCCTCGAACAGTCCGCCGAACGCGTGGGGCAGCTTCTTCAGCGGCCCGGCCTGGACCCTCGACGAGGCGACCGGCGAGTACTACCTGCACCTGTTCGCGGTGCAGCAGCCCGACCTCAACTGGGAGAACCCCGAGGTGCGGCAGGCCGTCTACGCGATGATGAACCGGTGGCTCGACCGCGGCGTCGACGGCTTCCGGATGGACGTGATCAACTTCATCGCCAAGCGGGTCGAGCTCGTCGACGGGCCCGCCCCGTCGCGGGACGCCTCCTGCCCGATGGGCCCGCAGATCCACGACTATCTGCAGGAGATGCACGCGGCCGTGTTCGCCGGGCGCCCCGGTGAGCACCTCACGGTCGGCGAGATGCCGGGGGTGACCACGGCGGACGCCGTGCTGTTCACCGACCCTGCCCGGCACGAGGTCGACATGATCTTCCAGTTCGAGCACGTCTCCCTCGACCAGGGCGCGAACAAGTTCGACGCCCTCCCCCTTGACCTGCCCGCGCTCAAGCGGAACCTCGCGCACTGGCAGACCGACCTCGCGGAGACCGGCTGGAACAGCCTCTACCTGAACAACCACGACCAGCCCCGTCTGGTGTCCCGGTTCGGCAACGACGCCGAGTACCGCTACGAGTCCGCCACCCTCTGGGCGCTCGTGCTGCACCTGCAGCGCGGTACCCCGTACATCTACCAGGGTGAGGAGATCGGGATGACGAACGTGCGGTTCGACTCCATCGCCGACTATCGCGACATCGAAACGCTCAACCACTACCGGGAGGCCGTCGAGGAGTTCGACCGGTCACCTTCAGGCGTTCTCGCCGGGGTGCACGCGATGGGCCGCGACAACGCCCGAACGCCCATGCAGTGGGATGCGTCGCCGAACGCGGGCTTCAGCACGGGAACGCCGTGGCTCGCGGTCAACCCGAACCACACCGGGATCAACGTCGCCGCCGACCGTTCGGGCGAGAGGAGCGTGTTCCGGTTCTACCAGGAACTGATCCGGCTCCGGCACGAGAACCCGGTCGTCGCCCTCGGCGACTTCGGGCTGCTCGAGCCCGATCACGGGCAGCTCTACGCCTTCACCCGGTCGCTGGCCGGTGAGACGCTCCTCGTCTTGGCCAACGCAGCGGATGCCCCACTCGCCGCGCCACTGCCCGCCTCGGTCGCCGCTCTACTCGCGACGGCCACCCTCCTCCTCGGCAACTACCCGCCCCAGGAGTCGGCAACCCTCCGCCCCTGGGAGGCCACCCTCTACCGCCT
>NZ_JASJXJ010000273.1:0-1955 GCF_035018685.1 Cryobacterium sp. RTC2.1 | reverse complement strand
TGAACGATACAAATCACGCATCTGAACAGTGGGGCTCACTCGCACCACAGGTGGTGCCCATCGAAGCCAATATTCACCCAGACGCGCAAAATCCATACGATCTGTCGGTTCCGCACGTTGAGCCCCTTGGAGGTTGACATCGAGAACCACCCGAGTCGCTCCCACTTGCGCCCGTACAGCTTCTCAAAAACCACCAAGTAACCGAGGTCTTGAATCCCACCGCGTTTCCGCAGTTGGTCCCTTCCTCGAAAAGCATGCCAGGAGCGCCAACGGCATACCTTTCAACGAGCGCCGACAACAAGACCGGCCGTTCTCAGGAAGCCCTGCCGGATATTCCGACCTCAAGTCCTTTGCGTCGACAATCTTGACTTTCGAAGAGGCTTCAAGAGGGCTGCGACAGTCCGGAACAGTCGTTGTCTCGTCGCCATGGCGCCGACTGCGACTTGTTCCGGCTCCTCAGGTAGGGAAAAGTTTCGAAGTTGGGCACCGACCGCATAGTAGAAGGCGGCCAGTTGGACCTTTCTATTGACTCCAACCAACGGGACTCCCGCGAGGTCGACTAGAGCCACCTTTGATTTGCGATTCAAGAACCAGACCGCTGCGAGCAGTACCCCATATAGAGCAAGCACGAGTCCGCCGAGGAATGGTCCGAGAGCGATAAAGGCAGCCCAGGTCGTGGGCAGCAGGGAAAAAGCTACGCCTGTACTCCAGCCGATTGCGTTCGGCACATGATTGTTTCTCAGGCTCACTAAAGCCTGACGGAAGGAAAGATACGCCAGTACCCCGAAAAGGGTGTAGAAACCAACGGCGATAGCGTGCGACGCCACATATACCCAAAGGAATTCCAATGGATTATTTACAGTCTGCATTCCTCCTCTCAGGTCGAAGACGAAGATGAAAAAGCCTAAGAAGATTACAGAATAGGCAACAATGACGCGCCACAATTCTGCAAACGCAGACGGCCGTAGAGCCTTTTGAACCAGTTTCAGTTCTAGGTCGCTGAGCACTTCACGACCGGGCTTCGAAGGGTGGACTTGCATCCATCTTGCTTGCCACGCGATACGTCGCTGGGCTGCCGTGTTGTACGTTTCCTCCGCGAATGTCTTCACCGCCCGGACCTCGGCTTGTGACCTCGAGTTTGCCGCTGCGAGGAGGACAAATACAAAGGCAATCCCTGCAACGACAAATGCCAGAAGTACGTTCTGAAGCGAAGTGCTCATCTTGGCCGCTGATCCTGCGGGAGACTCCGACCCTACGATGGCAAGTTGCACGGCGTTAACGAGCGCTCCAAGCCCGATGAACGCTGTGAAGACAGAAGACGCCACGAGCATGTCCGCGAAAACAAGGACGGATGCGAGAACGTGAAATGGGTTTTCGCCCTGGTCCGCAGGTCGCGAGGTGCGCGTGTCGACAATCAGAGATCTGTCAGCCAGGACTAGGCCGACGATGAGTGCCGAAAAGGCGGTAACAGCCAGTAATGCGGCCGCGGGGTCAATGCCAATGGAAGGCATACTCCCGGACTGCGAACCCGCCATAATCTCCGCGCCGTACATCGCTGCCGACAAGATAAACGCAGCGATGAAGGCATGATAAGCCTTCACGAAAATTCTGCGTTTCGCATCCATGAGCGGGGTTATGACCGTTGAATCCTGGTCTCCATTGCTCTGCCGGACCATCACCGCCTTGCCCCATACTTTCCAGGCGTCCGAACGGCATCCAGTCTGTTCACGTGCACAATCTCCCCCTGCATCGCAGGCCCCTCAGACGAGCCCCTGCTCTGATTATGGACCCCCGGCGCCAGGCCCGAGCACGATGGGCGATCCTGACCGCGCCATTCGTAGAAGGGGCTGTTGGGCCGATCTGGGCTGCTAATGCCGGCGTGACGGCGCTCAGCGAAATTCCCCAGTCCTGCTCATCGAAGCTCCCCAGGTCGCGGGGTTAGATTAGCGGAAGTT
>NZ_JASJXJ010000272.1:0-2059 GCF_035018685.1 Cryobacterium sp. RTC2.1 | reverse complement strand
TCGACGCCGTAGACCGCGGCTCGCTTGGCTCCCCAGCCGCCGGCGAAGATGCCGGAGCCGCGCACGACACCGTCGGGGTTGATGCCGTTGACCTTGACGCCGTACTCGCCGAGTTCGGCGGCCAGCAGGCGCACCTGGTGGGCCTGGTCGGCCTTCGTCGCCGAGTACGCGATGTTGTTCGGGCCCGCGAAGACCGAGTTCTTGCTCGAGATGTAGATGATGTCGCCGCCGAGCTTCTGGTCGATCAGCACCCGGGCCGCGGCGCGGGAGACGAGGAAGGAACCCTTCGCCATCACGTTGTGCTGCAGGTCCCAGTCGGCGACCGTGGTCTCGAGCAGGGACTTGGAGAGCGAGAGCCCGGCGTTGTTCACGACGAGGTCGAGGCCGCCGAAGGCGAGCACGGCGGCGTCGATGCCGGCCTGAACCTGGTTCTCGTCCGTGACGTTCGCCTGAACGCCGATCGCGATATCCGTGCCGCCGATCGCCGCCGCGGCCTCCTGCGCCTTGGCCAGTTCGAGGTCGGCGATCACGACGCAGGCGCCCTCGGCCGCGAGCCGGGTGGCGATCGCCTTGCCGATGCCGCTTGCCGCGCCGGTCACGAGCGCGATGCGTCCGGCGAGCGGCTTGGGCTTCGGCATCCGCTGGAGCTTGGCCTCTTCGAGCGCCCAGTATTCGATGGCGAACTTCTCGGCCTCGTCGATCGGGGAGTAGCGGGAGAGCCCCTCGGCTCCCCGCATCACGTGGATGGCGTTGACGTAGAACTCGCCGGCGACGCGCGCGGTCTGCTTGTTCGCGCCGTAACTGAACATGCCGACGCCCGGGATCAGCACGATGAGCGGGTCGGCACCGCGGATGGCGGGCGACTCCGGGGTCGCGTGCCGGTCGTAGTAGGCCTGGTAGTCGAGGCGGTACTGCTCGTGGAGTTCGTGGAGCCGGGCGAGGGACGCCTCGACAGAGGCGTCCGCCGGGAGGTCGAGCAGGAGCGGCGTGACCTTGGTGCGCAGGAAGTGGTCGGGGCAGCTCGTGCCGAGGCCGGCGAGCCTCGGGTGTTCGACGCTGGCGAGGAAGTCGAGGACCTCGGGCGCGTCGGTGAAGTGGCCGACCTTGGCGCTGTCGGTGGAGACGAGGCCGCGAAGGGTCGGCGCAAGCGCGGCGGCCTTGGCGCGGCGCTCGGCCGCCGACAGCGCACCGAAGCCCTCGAGCGGGGCGCCGAAGGGCTCCGGCTTGGAGTGCTCCTCGATGTAGGAGGTGGCGGTCTCGATGATCCAGAGCGAGTTCGCCTCGGCCTCCTCGCTCGTGTCACCCCAGGCGGTGATGCCGTGGCCGCCGAGGATCGCGCCGATCGCGCCGGGGTGGGCGTCCTTGATCGCGGCGATGTCGAGGCCGAGCTGGAAGCCGGGGCGGCGCCAGGGCACCCAGATCACCCGGTGGCCGAAGATCGAGTCGGTGAGTTCTTCCCCGTCGACGGCCGTCGCGATCGCGATGCCGGCGTCCGGGTGCAGGTGGTCGACGTGGGCCGCGTCGACCAGTCCGTGCATCGCCGTGTCGATCGAGGGGACAGCGCCGCCGCGCCCGTGCAGGGCGTAGTCGAGGGCGCCGACCATCTCGTCTTCACGATCGAGGCCGGGGTAGACATCCACCATCGCGCGCAGCCGGTCGAGGCGGAGCACGGCGAGGCCGGACTCGGTGAGGGTGCCGAGGTCTCCGCCGGAGCCCTTGACCCAGAGCAGCTCGACGGTGGTGCCGGTGACGGGGTCGATCTCGGTGCCCTTGGCGGAGGTGTTGCCCCCGGCGTAGTTCGTGTTCTTGGGGTTCGCGCCGAGGCGGTTGGAGCGGGCGACGAGCGCCGCGGCCGTGGGATTGGTGGTCATGATCTGCTTTCCAGGGGCTGGGAGAGGAGCTAGAGGGCAAAGGACGAGCGGGGGCAAGCACGGGCGGTGCGGGGTGTCGGGCCCTGACTGTTGCGGCGGGGAGGGTGGTCTAGGCGCCCCAGCCGGCCTGGGTGCCGCCGACGCGGTCTGCGCAGATCTTCTCCTGGTAACTGGATGCCGCGAACGCC
>NZ_JASJXJ010000271.1:0-2168 GCF_035018685.1 Cryobacterium sp. RTC2.1 | reverse complement strand
ACTCAGAGGCGGGTGAGCTCGAAGAGGGCCGCCTGCTCGGGGGCGAGCAGCGGAGCGGGCAGGCCGACCTCGGCGAGCACGGTGCCGCTCAGGGTCTCCGACCCGTGCTGCAGCCAGGCCGGCGCGGCATCCTGGATCACGCGCGGCTCAATCGTCGGCACGCCGGACTCCCCCGCCCCGGAAGGCTCAGCGCCCGGGTCGACTGCCCCGCCGATCGTCAGCGGCCGAACCGTGTACCGCGCGTCCGGGTCGAGCCCGGGGAACCGCAGCGAGGCAGGCAGTGCGGTCCGCGGCGCGGCGAGCGCGACGTACGCGAACACAGCGGATGCCCCGTCGCCGGCCACGACGCCGTGCAGCTCGAGCGCGGGGTCCGACGCATCCGCGTGAACAACGACACCCGAGTGCAGCAGCGGACGAAGCCGTTTGTATTCCGCGATCCACCCGGCGACGGCCTCGAGCTCGCCGGCCGAGGCACGGGTGAGGTCCCACTCGATGCCGGCGCTGCCGAAGAGCGCCGTCGCCAGCCGGAAGCCGAGCGACGCGGTGCGGCCCGTCGTGTGCGCGGTCGCGGCGCCGAGGTGCCCGCCGAGGTACTCCGGCGGCACGAGCACTCCGGTGTACCGCTGGATCTGCTGCCGCTCGAGCGGATCGTTGGTGTCGCTCGTCCAGACCCGGTCGACGAGCGGAAGGATGCCGAGGTCGATCCGGGCCCCGCCCGAGGCGCAGGATTCGATCTCGAGTCCCGGGTGCGCGGCGCGCAGCGTGCCGAGCAGCCGGTAGACCGCCTCGGTCTGCCGGTGCGCCGAGCCTCCGAGGAGGTCACGGTTGTGGTCCCATTTCAGATAGGCGATCGGGTACTGGTCGAGCAGGGCCGTGAGGCGGGCGAGCACGTACGCGAAGGCATCCGGGTTGCCCAGGTCGAGCACCCGCTGGAACCGCCATTCGAGCGAGCCTGCTGCGCCGAGCACCCAGTCCGGATGCGCCCGCGCGAGCTCGGAGTCGAGGCTCACCATTTCCGGTTCGACCCAGAGCCCGAAGGAGAGACCCGCCGCGTGCACCCGCTCGACCAGCGGGTGCAGGCCGCCCGGCCAGGTCACGGGGTCGACGAACCAGTCGCCGAGCGCGCGTTTGTCGTCGGTGCGGCCGGTGAACCAGCCGTCGTCGAGCACGAAGCGCTCGACCCCGGCCCGCGCGGCCGCCTCGACGAGCCGGGTGAGCGTCGGCAGGTCGTGGTCGAAGTACACGGCTTCCCAGGTGTTGAGCACGACCGGGCGCGGGTCGTGGATCGTCGCCCACGACCGAATCCACGGATGCAGCCGCGCCGACAGCCCGTCGAGTCCGGTCGCCGAGTACGCGGCCACGGTCCAGGGCGAGGTGTAGCCGGCCCCGGCTGGCAGGGCCAGTTCCCCGGGGGCGAGCAGTTCGCCGCTGCCGAGGGTTGCGGCGCCGAGGGCCGAGCGCTCCGCCCAGACCCGCTTGTCGCCGCTCCAGGCGAGGTGCACCGCCCAGACCTCCCCGCGGCGGAACCCGAACCCGGGCACCCCGGCGACCGACAGGAACGGGTCGTCGTGGCCGGGCCGGCCGTGCCGGCTCTCGCGGCTCCAGACTCCGTGCGCGAGTCTCGTGCGCTGCGGACGGCGTTCGTGGCTCCACAGCCCGGTGAAATCGAGGAGTTCGCCGGCCCGGTCGGGTACGGGCAGGGTCATGTCGAGCGAGCCGAGTTCGAAGTCGGTGTCGCCCGTGTTGGTCAGGGTGTGCCGCACGCGCAGCACGCCCTCGACCGTGAGTTCAAGGTCGGTCGACACGGAGACGGATGCCGCGGCATCCGCCGTGTCGATCCGGAGCGAGCGCGCACCCCGGCGCTGCACCGCCTCGAGCCGCAGCGCGAGATCCGCCGGCCGACCGGAACCGATCGAACCGGCAGAACCGGCGGAACCGGCGACGCCGCGCCGGAAGCCGCTCAGCCCCGGCCGGCCGCTCCACCCTTCGGCGAGCGTCGGCAGCAGCGAGAGCCGCAGGGGCACGTCGATCGAGCTCGGCGGGACCGCGGGAATCGCGGCATCGGCGAGCGCGGCCAGCTCGGGCCCGGAGAGGGCACCGAGGTCGGCGCCCCAGTGCACGATCGCGGGAACGGCCGTGGGGGGGGGGGGGGGGGGGGGCGGGGCGGG
>NZ_JASJXJ010000270.1:0-2235 GCF_035018685.1 Cryobacterium sp. RTC2.1 | reverse complement strand
CGCTGATCTTCATGAGGGGGTTGCTCGGCGTCTCGACCCAGAGGATCTTCGTTTCACCGGGAATGATCGCGGCCTCGACGGCGGCGAGATCGGACAGGTCGACGGTCGTGTTGCGGATGCCGACCGCGCCGTGCACCGTGTTGATCAGGCGGTGCGTTCCGCCGTAGACGTCGTTGCCGAGCACGATGTGATCGCCGGGTGCGAGCAGGGCACGCAGGATGGTGTCCTCCGCGGCGAGGCCGCTCGCGAACGACAGGCCGTGCGCGCCACCCTCGAGGGCGGCGAGCAGGGTCTCGAGCACGGTGCGCGTCGGGTTCCCGCCGCGGCTGTATTCGTAGCCGCCGCGCAGGTGGCCGATGCTCTCCTGCACATAGGTCGAGGTCAGGTAGATCGGCGGAATGACGGCTCCGGTCGTCGGGTCGAATTCCTGTCCGGCGTGGATGGCGAGGGTGTCGAAGTTCGGGGTGCTGGGCATCCGTGGGTCCTTTGGTGGTGGGCGCTCAGGCGCTGAGGTAGGTGAGGAGGTCGTAGCGGGTGATGACGCCGAGGGGCTTGCCATCGGCGGTGACGAGGAGGGCATCGTCGTGGGCGAAGGCGGCACGGGCGGACGCGACGGGTTCGTTGACGCCGATCATCGGCAGGGAATCGCCGACGTAGGCGCTGATCTTGTCGGTGAGTTTCGCCTCGCCGGAGAAGACGAGCTCCATCAAGTGGCGCTCGTCGATCGCGCCGAGCACCTCTCCCATCACGACCGGCGGCTTGGCGGTCAACACGAGCAGCTGGGAGACGCTCGACACCGTCATGGCCTCGATCGCGTCGCGCACGGTGTCGATCGGGTGCACGTAGACGAAGGCAGGCAGGGTGCCGGTCTTGCTCTCGAGGAGGTCTGCCACGGTGTGCCCGGCCGGGGCGTTGCTGAAGCCGTAGCTGCGCATCCACTTGTCGTTGAAGATCTTGCCGAGGTAGCCGCGACCGCCGTCGGGCAGCAGCACGACGACGACGGCGTCGGCCGGGAGGATCGCCGCGGCGCGAAGGGCCGCGACCACGGCCATGCCGCTCGAACCGCCGACGAGGATGCCCTCTTCGAGTGCGAGGCGCCTGGTCATGGCGAAGGATTCGGCGTCGGAGACGGCGATGACCTCGTGCACGACGGCGGGGTCGTACGCCGCAGGCCAGAAGTCCTCGCCGACGCCTTCAACGAGGTAGGGCCTGCCGGTGCCGCCGGAGTAGACCGAGCCTTCCGGGTCCGCGCCGATGATGCGCACCGTGTCGCCGGAGACCTCGCGGAGGTACCGCCCGGTGCCGGTGATCGTTCCGCCGGTGCCGACGCCCGCGACGAAGTGGGTGACGGTGCCGTCGGTGTCGCGCCAGATCTCCGGACCTGTCGACTCGTAGTGGCTGAGCGGCCCGTTCGGATTGGCGTACTGGTTGGGCTTGAAGGCGCCGGGGATCTCCCTGGCGAGCCGGTCGGAGACGCTGTAGTACGACTCCGGGTCGTCGGGCGCGACGGATGTCGGGGTCACGACGACCTCGGCGCCGTACGCGGTGAGCACGTTGCGCTTGTCCTCGCCGACCTTGTCCGGCAGCACGAACACGCACCGGTAGCCGCGCTGCTGCGCGACGAGGGCGAGGCCGACGCCGGTGTTGCCGGACGTGGGTTCGACGATGGTTCCGCCGGGCAGCAGCAGGCCGTCACGTTCGGCGGCATCGATGATTCGGGTGGCGATCCGGTCCTTCGCGGAGCCGCCCGGGTTGAAGTACTCGAGTTTGACCAGCACGGTCGCGCCGATCCCCTCGGTGACCTTGTTGAGTTTGACCAGCGGCGTGTTGCCGATGAGGTCGAGGATGGTGTCTGCAATCTTCATGGAAGATCCTTCGTCGAGGTGTCGTGAATGTCACCGCGCGGCCTGGGGCTCACGCACGGGACGGGCGAGGAGTGATCGGGGTGGGGCGTCAGGGGTCGGTCAGCGACCCGGACAACACGGACACTTCAGACGGACGAGCACCCTCCAACTCTAGTACCGCTCGTCGGTGAGCGGGCGGGGCGGAATCACAGGGGCGCTCGGTGCCACGGCCGGGACAGCACCCGAGACGGCGCCCGGGCTCGCGACCTGCTCGGAGTAGAGCCGCGCGTAGACGCCGTTCGCGGCGAGCAGGCCGCCGTGGGTCCCGCTCTCGACGATCGTCGCCTCGTCGAGGATGAGCACTTCCGGGTTCTTCAGGAGCACCCTGGCG
>NZ_JASJXJ010000269.1:0-2238 GCF_035018685.1 Cryobacterium sp. RTC2.1 | reverse complement strand
CCCCGGACTACGGAGCGGGCGACGGCCAGGGAAACAGCTCCGACTACGGCTCCCGAGTCGACCCGGGCGCCGGTGCCGGCGGATCCGGACCCATCCGCACGTCGTTCGCGCAGGCATCCGCCCCGCCCCGGCGCGCCACCGCGAAGTTCGCGACCGCCGCCGAGGCGCTGCGCACGGTGTTCGGCTACGACTCGTTCCGCGGCGAGCAGGCCGCCATCATCGACCAGGTCATCGGGGGCGGCGACGCCGTCGTGCTGATGCCCACCGGCGGCGGCAAGAGCCTCTGCTACCAGATCCCGTCCCTCGTGCGCGAGGGCACCGGCATCGTCATCTCCCCGCTGATCGCGCTCATGCAGGACCAGGTCGACGCCCTCACCGCGGTGGGTGTCCGCGCCGCGTTCCTCAACTCGAGCCAGGACTCCGCCGAACGCTCCCGCGTCGAACGCGACTACCTCGCCGGCAACCTCGACCTGCTCTACGTCGCCCCCGAGCGGCTCTCCTCCGAGGCCACCAAGCGCTTCCTCGAGCGCGGCACCATCGCGCTCTTCGCGATCGACGAGGCCCACTGTGTCTCGCAGTGGGGCCACGACTTCCGCCCCGACTATCTCGCCCTGTCCGAACTCGCCGGCCGCTGGCCCGACGTGCCGCGCATCGCGCTCACGGCCACGGCGACGGATGCGACGCACCAGGAACTCACGCAGCGCCTGCAGCTCGAGGGGGCGCGTCACTTCGTCGCGAGCTTCGACCGTCCGAACATCCAGTACCGGATCGTCGCGAAGGCCGAACCGCGCAAGCAGCTGCTCTCCTTCATCAAGACGGAGCACCCGCACGACGCCGGCATCGTCTACGCGCTCAGCCGCAAGAGCGTCGAGGCGACCGCCGAATTCCTGCGCGCCAACGGCCTCAACGCGCTGCCGTACCACGCCGGCCTCGACCAGGCGGTGCGCGCCCGCAACCAGTCCCGGTTCCTCCGCGAGGAGGGCGTGATCATCGTCGCGACCATCGCGTTCGGCATGGGCATCGACAAGCCTGACGTGCGCTTCGTCGCCCACATCGACCTGCCCAAGTCCGTCGAGGGCTACTACCAGGAGACGGGCCGGGCCGGACGTGACGGCCTGCCCTCGACCGGCTGGCTCGCCTACGGCCTGCAGGACGTCGTGCAGCAGCGCCGCATGATCGACGAGTCGCCCGGCGACCTCGCCCACCGCCGCAAGCTCTCCGCGCACCTCGACGCCATGCTGGCCCTCTGCGAGACGGTGCACTGCCGCAGGGTCAACCTGCTGCGCTACTTCGGCCAGGCGAGCGAGCCGTGCGGCAACTGCGACACGTGCCTCGAACCGCCCGTCGGCTGGGATGGCACCGTGCCGGCCCAGAAGCTGCTCTCCACCATCGTGCGCCTGCTGCGCGAGCGCAACCAGCGTTTTGGCGCCGGCCAGATCGTCGACATCCTGCGCGGCAAGACCACACCGCGCACGACCCAGCACCACCACGAACAGCTCGCGACCTGGGGCATCGGCGCCGACCTTTCCGACCAACAGTGGCGCGGCGTCGTCCGTCAGCTGCTCGCCCAGGGCATCCTCGCCACCTCCGGGGAATACGGCACCCTCGTGCTCACCCCGATCGCCACAGAGGTCCTCGCCGGCCATCGCACCGTCGAGCTCCGCAGCGAGCCCGAGCGCGCGGCACGATCCACCTCCTCCGCCCGCACCGGCGCCGCGAAGGCCGCAGCCGCCGACCTCACCCCGCAGCAGGAGGCGTTGTTCCAGGCGCTCCGGGCCTGGCGCTCGAGCGTGTCCAAGGAGCAGGGCGTGCCCGCGTACATCGTCTTCGGCGACGCGACCCTGATCGCGATCGCGGTCGCGAACCCCGGCGGTATCGGCGACCTCGACGGCATCTCCGGCGTCGGCGCCAAGAAACTCGAGGCCTACGGAGCCGGCGTGCTCGAGGTCGTCGCGGCGGCGGGCGCTTAGGATTACTCGTTTTTGTGCCTAAGGGCACTCGTTCGAGCGCGGCGCCTGTGGAAAGCTACAAGACGGATGCCGGGCGCGGCACCCGCCTTTGTAGCCTCGTCATGCACTATTTCCGGCCGTCGCCGAGCCGCCCTAGTGTGTAGAAAAATTCTGCCTACACGATCTTCCGCGCAGGAAGCTTCCATGCAGGAAACTTCGAGTTCGAGCGAGAACAAAGGACCAATGATGGTTGACACTGCCCAGCGCTCCGCACCCTCCGCACCGGCGA
>NZ_JASJXJ010000268.1:0-2260 GCF_035018685.1 Cryobacterium sp. RTC2.1 | reverse complement strand
GGAAGGTGGGGATGCGCGGGGTGCGGGAAGCGGGGGTAACCCAACTCGCGGGCGGCTCGGCTTATTCCCGGAAGTTTGACAGTCGTGTCCAACGGAGTAGTGTCATCCCTCGTGACACCAGACGGCTCCCAAGCGCCAGAAACTCGCTCCGCGAAGCGGTGGATCATCGGCGAACCACTCTCGACCGAGCATCTCGAGGGTCAGCTGCTGCCCAAGCACCTCGCCCTGCCGATCTTCGCGAGCGACCCGCTGTCGAGCGTCGCGTACGCCCCGCAGGAACTCCTGATGATCCTGACCCTCGGCGGGCTCGCCTTCCTGAGCTTCGCGCCCTGGGTCGCGGCCTGCGTCGTGCTCCTGCTGGTCGTCGTCGTCGCGTCCTACCGGCAGCTGATCAAGGCGTACCCCTCCGGTGGCGGGGACTACGAGGTCGCCTCCAAGAACCTCGGCGAACGCGCAGGCCTGCTCGTCGCATCCGCCCTGCTCGTCGACTACGTGATGACCGTCGTCGTCTCGGTCGCGAGCGGCGTGGACAACATCATCTCGGCCGTGCCGCAACTCGTGAACTTCCGGGTCGAACTCGCCGTCTTCTTCGTCGTGATGCTCGCCGCCGTCAACCTGCGCGGCGTGCGCGAGTCGAGCAAGGCCTTCGCCTTCCCGACCTACCTGTTCATCGCGAGCGTGATCCTGATGGTCGTCGTCGGCCTCGTGCGGGTCATCTTCGGTGATGCGCCCGTCGCGGAGTCCGCGAGCTACGGCGTGCACGCCGAAAACCTTGCCCAGTCGGCGTTCATCCTGCTGCTGTTGCGCTCCTTCGCGAGCGGATGCTCCGCCCTGACCGGCGTCGAAGCGATCGCCAACGGTGTTCCGGCCTTCAAACACCCGAAGGTCAAGAACGCCCAGCGCACCCTCGTGCTGATGGGCGGCATCGCGATCGTGATGTTCATCGGCCTCACGACCCTCGCGCTGATCGCGAAGGTGCACTACGCGGAGAACCCCTGCGACCTGATCGGCTGGGCCGAGTGCGCCACGTCGCCGCAGCGAAGCCTGATCGCCCAGATCGCCGCGGCGACCTTCGGGAACAACTCGATCATGTTCTTCGTGCTGCAGGCCGCGACCGCCGCCGTGCTGCTGCTCGCCGCGAACACGGCGTTCAACGGCTTCCCGCTGCTCGGCTCGGTGCTCGCGAAGGACTCCTACGCACCGAAGTCGCTCAGCACCCGTGGCGACCGGCTGATCTACTCGAACGGCGTCGTACTCCTCGCCCTCTTCGCCTGCCTGATCCTGGTCGTCTTCCAGGCCAACCTGACGGTGCTGATCCAGCTGTACATCATCGGCGTCTTCGTATCCTTCACCCTCGGCCAGACCGGCATGGTCAAGCACTGGCTCACCCTGCTCAAGACGAACCCGCCGAACCGGGCCTCGATCATCACGAGCCTCTCGATCAACGGCTTCGGCGCCGCCCTGACCGGCGTGGTGCTCATCGTCGTGACGATCACCAAGTTCACCCACGGCGCCTGGCTCGTCTTCGTGATGATGCCGGTTCTGTTCACCCTGATGCTCGGCGTGAACCGCTACTACCGGGACGTCGCCAAGGAGATCGAAGTCGACCCTGACACGACCTTCGGCTCCACCGGTGACCACGCGATCGTGCTCGTCGGCAAGATGCAGAAGCCCGTGCTCAAGGCACTCGACTACGCGATCGCCGCCCGGCACGAGGGCATCGAGGCCGTGCACATCTCGATCGACGAAGAAGAGACCAAACAGTTGCAGCGCGACTGGGTCCGGCAGAACATCCAGGTGCCGCTGCGCATCGTCGAGTCTCCGTACCGGGACATCAGCTGGCCGTTGATCAGCTATATCAAGGAGCGCCGCGCCGCGCACGGCTCCGAGGTCGTCACCATCTACACCCCGATCTACATCGTCGGGCACTGGTGGGAGAACCTGCTGCACAACCACAAGGCCCGTCGCCTCCGCCAGAAGCTGATGCTCGTGCACGGTGTCACGATCGCGCTCGTGCCCTGGCTGCTCGACTCCTCCGAACTCATCTACGGCCGCCGGTCCCGCCCGATCCCGGGCCAGGACCGTCGCGGCGAGCCGGTGCGCCCGCGCCCGATCCCCCGGCGCCCGCTCGCCCCGGCGACCTCTGCTCTCGAGATCCAGGCCGCTGCCGCTGCGGCGGCAGCGGCGAAGAACGGCTCGGGTGCGACATCCGCTGCCGGAGCCTCTGGCAAGGCGGGAGCCGCCGCGGGTCGCCCCGGGC
>NZ_JASJXJ010000267.1:0-2270 GCF_035018685.1 Cryobacterium sp. RTC2.1 | reverse complement strand
CCCCAACCCAACCCGACGACATCGGAGGCATTCATTGGCATCAAAGCCGAATAGGCGTTACTGACTCACGCTCCTAGGTGTTCGATAACCGGTTTGGCGAACGGTCTGGCTCTTGACCGAACCGAGCCATTCGTGAAACATTTCCAAGAGCCGCGCTAGTTCGTCCTCGTATATCCGCCCCTTGGGCACATATAGGCGAAAGAGCAAGTTGCTCTGCACGTCGTCAATGAAAGTCGCCGACAGAATCGACATCTCGGCGTTCTTCTTGAACGTAGTGATCGTGACGCCATGGCGTTCGAACATGGCATGAACACCGCTCCGGGTTTCTGCCTCGACCTCTCCAAAGTATTCTCGCGCTGCACGATCGTTCCAAGAACCGTCGTCGTAGTCGGCACCGTCGTCGTAGAAGTCATCATCGGCCGATCTCTCTTCCAACTCGGGCAAAAGGGCCTGCAGCCCCGCGACAGTCTCATGAACCAGTACAAGATTCGGGACCAAACTGATTCGTTCGACGAGCACCTCCGCTACGTCTCTATAAACCGATCGCCTCATGCGCTGATAGTCCTTGCCCGTGAACTTCGCGATGACGCCCATCAAATTGGGGTCGGAAAGCAGCCCGCATATCACTCTCCAGTTGTCGGGCTTTGAGTTCAGCGACTTCACTTCATATCGGGTGCTGGACGTCGTCAACTTGCTGGTTGATGTCTCCGTAAGGGCCGAGCCAATGGCTAGAAGGAAACCGCGCGTGGTGCTCATCGCACCATCTTGGCAGTATTGAGCCTGGCGCCCTCGCGGCGTTCGCCATTCAAGTAGGTCCTAAACTCATCTCCTCGACAGGCCGTGTAGCGGGGCTGTCTGCGCCCCGGGCGTGCTGATGACGGACCTCCTAGGTGAGCTGCATCGCTCTACGCTGCCCTAGGATCCAGAGATGGGCGAGCGGTGGACTATGAATGCTGGGAGGAGGCAACTCTACTGGGGCAAGAATTACATCCCAGATGCCGTCGCTCTCCTGTTTACTGACGCCGACCTCACGGTGGCCGTCTCACCCACTCGCGACGACGAGACGGGCGAAACTTTCACCCCAGAAGTGTTCAGGTACCGCGGCGACGTTCTTACTATTCGTGCACGTCTTGAGTTGCAAGGCTTCACCCCCAGCAGCGCCTTCGACATCGCGCTCTCCTACATCAACGCCGTTCGTAGCGATCCCGAGGAGTCCATCTTCTCCACCTACTATTCCGAACAAGAGTCGAGTTATCTCAGCACCCGCGAGATGCTTATAGCGGTGATCGAATGGGCATATTCCCAAAGCCGAGAGACCCCGCCCAGTACGGCGGTCGAGCGCCACCTTGAGACCGTATGGCGCGACCTGGTCGAAGGCTACGACGATCCGCGGTTCGCCATCGCTCTACTTCTGCACGGGGCCCGCGCGAACACATCGATAGCTGTTGACCTATCCGGGTACCTTATGGGCGGCTGGCTTGAACCCGACGAGCGGCCACACATCACCGCACACCGGCGACTGACCAGCAGAATCAGTTCCAGCGGGGCGGTGATCGTGGTGACCGAAGGCAGCACGGATGCGCAGCTCCTGTCACGCGCTCTTCAGCTGGCCGAAACAGCAGTTGCACACCAATTCACATTCATGGACTTCAGCGCCACATCAGGGCCTGGTGGCGTCGACCAGGTCGAGCGGCTGACGAGGTCCCTCGCTGCCGCCGGCGTCGTTAATCGCGTTGTAGCGATACTCGACAACGACACGGCAGGCAATGAGGCCAAGCGTCGGCTTGACCGCTTGGGCCTGCCGCCGCACTTCGCCGTCCGAGTACTGCCAGACATCGCGCTCGCGCGGAATTACCCAACTGTTGGACCGGAGGGTCCCTCTCATGCGAGTGTCAACGGCCGCGCCGTCACAATCGAGATGAGCTTCGGCAGGGAAGTCCTCCTAGCCGGCGGCAACGGTCGGCTACCCCCGGTGCGCTGGGGTGGCACGGTGGGAAACACTCAGACGTACCAGGGCGGAATTGACTACAAGACTCAGGTGCAACGTGCGATCAAGGCAACGCTCGACTCGGCAACCGTGATCACCGATCTCCCTCCAGAGACCGCCAGATCATGCAGAGCTCTAGCTCAGATGATCCTCGGGGCTGCGATGACCAGCCGACCTATGATGGCGAGCGAGTACTCACCGCTGCTCTGACGGCGCTCACTGAAATTCCCCAGTTCTGCTCACTGAAATTCCCCACTCCGGGTCGCTTCCGCTCATAGAAGCG
>NZ_JASJXJ010000266.1:0-2283 GCF_035018685.1 Cryobacterium sp. RTC2.1 | reverse complement strand
CTCTCCGGATCGAGCGGGTTCGACGGGGTCCCCGGGGCCTGGCGCGGGAGCCTGCTGTCGCGCGGATCCATCGGCGTCCGCCGGACCGGCGAGGGCGGCGGCGGAACGGGTCCGCGGCGGATGTACTGGTCGTCCGGTCCGCGGGTGGTCCAGCCGGCACGCGGACCGAACTGGGCCTGCGGGTTCTCCGCGGGTCGCTGCTGGGGGTACTGCTGCTGCGCCTCGCGTGCTTCGGCGCCGCGCGGGTCTGCGGCCGGGGGGCCAGCTGCCGGAGTTCCGGCTGCGGCCGGGCCCGCGGACGCGGTGGCCGGGCCGGACGGAGCCGCGGTGCTCGCGGGATCCGGTGCCGCGGCCCGCCGGGCCGCAGCGGGTGCGCGCGTCGGCGGTGCGGCATCCGTGCGCGTGCTCGCCACCCGGTCGAGCTCGCCGTAGAGCACGTCGCGTGCGGCGGACATCCGCACGAATTCGGTGGTCGCGGCCGCGATCGTCTCCGCGGAGGCACCGGCGAGGAGGTCGGGGTGGTGCGTCCGCGCCTGCTTGCGGAACTGCTTGTCGATTTCGGCGCGGCTCGCACCCGCAGGCACGTTGAGGACCTCGGCGGCGATCTCCGGGGTCATGACAGCGGGCCGAACGAACGGAGGTACTTGTTGTAGGCCAGGCGCTGCAGGGTGTACTTGTACTGCGGAGCGAGGGCGCGAACCCGGTCCAGCAGGCCGTCGTCGATCTCCTTCAGCCGGGAGCCCGCGCGGATCGTCAGGATCGGGCCGGCGACGATCGCCGCGACGAACACGAGGAAGAGGGGGTTGTGGGTGACCGCAAGACCGAGCACGGTCAGGAGCAGGCCGGCGACGAAGACTCCGACGCCGATCCAGAGGGACCGTTTCGCCGGGGCGAGGTTCTCCTCCGCGAAGCGCGTCCAGCCTTCCTCCGAGCGGGTCCAGAACACCCAGCCGGGAGGCGCGGGGGAGCACTCCGGAACCGGCGTCCATCCGGCAGGGGGCTCCCAGCCCTGGTTGCCCGCAACCCAGTCGAGGGTCGGCGTCGGCCACCGCGGCGGGCGCTGGAACTCCAGCGGCAACGGGTCGGGAAGCGTGGGGGCGTCGGCCATAGACCCAGATTAGTGGCATCGACGCCGGCTTCGGTCCCCTGAATGGGTGGCATGCCGGGGGACATGGTCCGATACCCGCCGAGAATAAGTCCCCTAAAAAGGGGACACGGGCCCCCCGCGTATGCCACTATGTGTTCAGCATATTAATGCAGACGGCTACCCGACCCGAAAGTTCCACCATGTCCCACTGGTTTACCCGAATTGCTGCCGTCACCGGTGTCGCCGTTCTGTCCCTTACCCTCACCTCATGCACAAGCGTCGCCGCCCTCGTCGGCTTCGCGCCGATCGACCAGGCCAGCCAGGTCTCGGCCTCCGCCGCGCCGACGGCCACCGCTACTCCGCTCGTCTTCAACTCTGTCTTCACCGACATGGGCTCGATCCACCCGACGATCCAGCTCGCGCCCCAGCTCGAGCTCCAGCTCGACATGTGGACGGAACAGAAGACCCACGAGTGGTACACGGACAGCGACAAGCGTTTCTCGTTCGTGATCAGCGTCTTCGATCGCTCGCAGGCGCCTGAGGCCGCTTTCGGTACCAAGCGCCACGTCTACATGTCCAACGTCACGGTCACCGCAACGACGACCACGGCGAGTGGCGCGAGCACGACGCCGTTCGTGCTCAACGTGAACCCAATCGCCGCAACGCTCGACCCCGAGGCGCTCACGGGCCCCGGCGGGCTGCTCGTCACCTCGCCGAAGGGCGGCTTCCAGCTCGAGTCCACCTCGATCGGCGTGCTGACGCCGGACACCTACGGCCTGACCCTCGACTTCGCGATGACGATCGCCGGTGAGGCCACGGCCGGCGGCGGCGCGACCGTCACCCAGATCGTGCACCAGTCGATCCCCGTCGCGATCTTCAAGCGCATGTAACAACTGCATGAACAAGCGCCGGCACCGCACGCCGGCACGCCAGAAAGGCCCGGAACGGCGAAATCGCCGCTCCGGGCCTTTCCTGTTGTACGGGCCTTTCTCGGTGTGCAGACCCGTAGGCTCACCGCGGCGGATGCCGCGGCGTCCGATCTACAGGGCGGGCTCGGTGACCGTGTTCTTCTGCAGGGTGACCGCGGTCTGCGACAGCAGGCGACCGTCGACCGTCGCGCCGGTCTTCAGGGCGACGAGGGACTTGCCGAGGACGGTGCCCTCGAAGTGGGCGGGGGGGGGGCGCGCGGCGGGCCC
>NZ_JASJXJ010000265.1:0-2286 GCF_035018685.1 Cryobacterium sp. RTC2.1 | reverse complement strand
GGGCGCGGCTTCTCAGGGAGAGGGAGTGGGGGCTGATGCGGGGGCGTGGGCCTGCTGGACGCTGGCGGCCTGGGTGCGGAGCACGTCGACGACCGTGCGTACGGCGAGGCGCTCGGCGCGGTCCGGGCGCATCAGCGCAACGATCTGCCGCTCGGCGTCCACCCCGCGCAACGGCTTGAGCGTCACCCGCCCCGGTTGGCCGCCTCCCCACGTGTAGCGCGGCACGAGGGCGATCCCGAGGCCTGCCGTCACGAACGCCTCGATGAGCCTCATGTCGGCGAATCGCTGGGCGACAGTGACGTGGCCGGGGGTGCGCTCCTCGATCTCGTCCAGGATCCGCTCGAAGGGATACCCGTCCGGCACCCCGATCCAGGTCTCGTCGATCACGTCCGCCGGGGCGAGCCAGGAGCGGCCGGCGAGCCGGTGATCGGCGGGCAGCCCGACGTCGATCGGCTCCGTCATGAGCGGAACGACCGTCAGGCCGCGCCCGCCCCAGGACCGCTGGCCGCTCAGGCTGTACGCGAGCACGATGTCGTAGTCGGCCGTGAGCGCAGGGAAGTCCCGGAGCTCCGGGTCGAGGTCGGTGCACGTGACCACGAGGCCGGGCCGGTCGGCGAGTTGCAGCATGGCCCCGGGCAGGAGCATCTCGCCGGCGGTCGGGAAGGTGACCACGCTGACCCCTCCGGAGGCGTCGTTCCGGAACTCGTGCCAGACGGCGGTGGCGCGGGCGATCGCGACCGACACATCGGTGGCGCTGCGGGCGAGCGCGCGCCCGGCATCCGTCAGAACGATGCCCCTCCCGCGGCGCTCGGTGAGGCGCACCCCGGCCTCGCGCTCGAGCACTTTGAGTTGCTGGGAGACGGCGGATGCCGTGCGATGCGTCGCCCGCGCGACCTCGGTGATCGAGCCGCGTTCGGCCAGTTCCCTGAGCAGTTCGAGCCGCTGAATGTCCATGTAGCTACGCTACACAATGAGTACAGGACAATGCGATTGTGCTGCATGGTTAGAGGTGGTCAAATAAATACGTCGAACACGTGCAGCAGTGCCTCCGTATCACCGACATCCACCCCTGGTTGAAAGGCCCCCTCGTGTTCGTTCTCATTGCCGTGCTCTCCCTGATCGTTGTCGCGTCCATCGTTGGCGTTGTTGTCGATGTGCAGAATGACGGCTACCGTCACATGCCCGAACAGCGCACCTTCGTTCGCGGCTTCTGACCCCTGCGTGACGCCTCCCCGTCCCCCGGGCCGGGGCAGGCGTCGCCAATCCCGAATGGCATACAGTTGATCCGTGACGGACATTCGGCAGCAGCTCATTGACTACATCTCGGCTGAGGCCGTGTTCCACGGTGACTTCACCCTCACGAGCGGGAAGAAGGCGACGTACTACGTCGACCTCCGCAAGGTGAGCCTCGACCACCGGGTCGCCCCGCTGATCGGCCAGGTCATGATCGACCTCATCGCCGGTGTGCCCGACGTCACCGCCGTCGGCGGCATGACGATGGGCGCAGACCCCGTAGCCGCGGCGATCCTGCACCAGGGTGTCGCCCGTGGCCTCTCCTACGACGCGTTCGTCGTGCGCAAGGAGCCCAAGGACCACGGCCGCGGCCGCCAGGTCGAGGGCCCCGACCTCGCCGGCAAGCGCGTGATCGTGCTCGAGGACACCTCGACCACCGGCGGATCCCCGCTCGCGGCCGTCGAAGCCCTGCTCAAGGTCGGCGCGATCATCGCCGGCGTCGCGGTCGTCGTCGACCGCAACACCGGCGCCCGCGAAGTCATCGAAGCGGCCGGCTACCCCTACTTCGCCGCCATCGGCCTTGAGGACCTGGGGCTGAACTAATGCCAGACCAGTCGGGGAGCGGCGAAGAAGGAATCGACTGGCTCGCCTCCCAGCTCGGCGACGGCACCAAGCCGACCCTGCCGGACGACTTCGTGATGCGTCGCCCGCGCCGGGCGAAGGGTGCCCCAGCGGATGCCCCCGGCCGGGTTTCCCGTTCCGGCGACGCCTCTGGTGCCGGTACGACATCGGATCCTGAAACTCCGGCGCCCGCGTTCCTGTGGGGACTCAAGCCGACGACGGCGACCGCCGCCGTGACCGTGGTCAAGCCGGCGGCATCCGCCCCGGTTGCGCCGCCGGTTGCTCCGCCGCTTGCTCCGCCGCTCGCTCCGACTCCCGCCGTGCACTCGCCGGTACCCGTGGGCGAGCCTTCTGTGGTCGAGCCGGCCGTGTTCCGGCCGCGCGCTGCCGGCGCCACGTCCTTTCCCGCACGCGCCGGCCTGACTCCTGCCC
>NZ_JASJXJ010000264.1:0-2316 GCF_035018685.1 Cryobacterium sp. RTC2.1 | reverse complement strand
CATACGGGCTGGCGCTCGCCAACATGGGGGACGTCGACCGGCAGACGATTTCCGGTGCGACCTCGACGGGAACCCACGGAACCGGGTCGGCCTTCGGCGGACTCGTCACCCAGATCGTCGGCCTCACCCTCGTCACCGGCGACGGCGAACTCCTGCACGTGAGCGAGACCGAGAACGCGGAGATCTTCCCCGCCGCCCGCCTCGGTCTCGGCGCGCTCGGGATCCTCGTCGACGTGACGATCCAGTGCGTCCCGGACTTCCTCCTGCACGCCGTCGAACAGGCCGAGCCGCTCGGCGAGGTGCTCGACACCTTCGACGAGCGCAGCCGCGCCGCCGACCACTTCGAGTTCTACTGGTTCCCGCACACCGAGAAGGCCCTCACCAAGACGAACACCCGGCTAAACCCGGCCGCCGGGCGCGCGCCGCTCGCGCCGGTCTCCCGCTGGATCGACGACGAACTGCTCGCCAACGGCGTCTTCGGGGCACTCTGCACGATCGGAGCCGTGCTCCCGCAGTCCGTGCCGACGATCAACCGGGTGGCCGAGCGTTTCATGGCCCGGCGGGATTACACGGATGCCTCGACGCGCATTTTCGTGAGCCGGCGCGCCGTGCGTTTTCACGAGATGGAATACGCGCTCCCGATCGCCGCGATTCCGGCTGCCGTGCGCGAGGTCCGCGAACTCATCCAGCGCTCCGGCTGGCGGATCTCGTTCCCGATCGAGGTGCGGTCCGCAGCCGCGGATGACGTGTGGCTGTCCACGGCCCACGGCCGTGAGACCGGGTACATCGCCGTGCATCGTTTCTACCGGGAGAAACCGGCCGAGTACTTCACCGCCGTCGAGGCCATCATGCGCTCCCATGACGGGCGCCCGCACTGGGGGAAGATGCACACGAGGGACGCCGAATCCCTTCGCGAGACCTATCCGCACTTCGACGATTTCGTCGCCGTACGCGACAGGCTCGACCCCGAGCGCCGTTTCACGAACCGGTACCTCGAACGGGTCCTCGGGCGGTAACCGGCCGGCCGGGCGACCTCGGGGTGCGAATTCTCGCGCCGCGCGTGACAGGCTGGTGACCGCGGCCCACGGCCGCTCCACGAACCGGTCGACCGCCCAGCACCCGACGGACCGCACAGCACCCGACCGACACAGTACAGAGAGTCCTCCGAGATGAGCAGCAAGCCGATCAACACCAACACGGTCGCCGGCCGGGCCTGGCCGCACCGCGCCAGCGAACTCGGCGACCGGCTCCCCGACGGCTTCACGATCGGGGTCGCGAGTTCGGCGTTCCAGATCGAGGGCGCCGCCCGCGACGGCGGGCGCGCCGAGTCGGCCTGGGACCCGTTCACGGCGACCGCCGGCCGCATCGTGGACGGGTCGAACGCATCCGTTTCTGCGGACCACTACAACAAGCTGCCCGGGGACCTCACCCTCCTGGGCGAGCTCGGCGTCGACGCCTACCGGTTCTCGTTCGCGTGGTCCCGGGTGCAGCCGGACGGACGCGGGGCGCTCGCGCGCACCGGACTCGCGTTCTACGACCGGCTCGTCGACGGGCTGCTCGCGGCCGGCATCCGCCCGATGGCGACGCTGCACCAGCGCGACCTGCCGCTTGCCCTGCGCGGCGGCTGGCTGAACCGCGACACCGCCTCGCGCTTCGCCGACTACGCCTACGAGCTCGGGGCCGTGTTCGGCGACCGGGTCGATGCCTGGGTCACTCTCGACGAGCCGGCGACCGTGACGCTCGCCGGCTACGCCCTCGGCACGGATGCCCCCGGCGAGGCCCGCCTCTTCGCCGCACTGCCGGCCGCGCACCATCAGCTCCTCGGCCACGGCCTCGCCGTCCAGGGCCTGCGCGCCGCCGACGTGCGCGGCGGCATCGGAATCGCCAACGCGTACTCGCCCGTGCAGCCGGCGAGCGACAGAGAGGCAGACGAAGTCGCCGCCGCGCTCTTCGACCTGCTGCACAACCGCGTTTTCGCCGACGCCGTCCTCCTCGGGAGCTACCCGGTGCCGCCGGAACCCTACGAGACCGAGCTGCGGCTGCTGCTCGAGACGGAGCCGGAGGACCTGCGCACGATCCACCAGCCGCTCGACTTCTACGGTCTCAACTACGTGCAGCCGTCACGGGTGGCGGCCGGGCCCGTTCCGGTCGTGAGCGGTGCGGTCGCCGGCGGCGGCCCCTCCGGCAACGGAGCGGGCGGGGCGCGCGGGGAGGCCGGCGCTGGCTCGGGTCCGCGCGGCCCCGGCTCCCGCGGTCCCGGCTCCCGCGGTCCCGGCTCCCGCGGGCCGGCGAGCCGGGCGGGCGGCCCTGGCGGAC
>NZ_JASJXJ010000263.1:0-2362 GCF_035018685.1 Cryobacterium sp. RTC2.1 | reverse complement strand
ACCCCCACCACGGCGGAAGTAACCGAGTCCGATTTCATCGGTAAGACCAGCGGGGAAGCCCGCACCATGCTCCAGTCTCTGGGCTTCGTCGCCGACGTCGTCACGGGCAAGGCCTCGGTCGACCCGGCAACGCAGGTTGCAGACACGGTCTACTCGGTCAACCCCACCGGCCCGGTCAAGAAGGGCGAGAAGATCACGGTCACGGTCTACGCTCCGGCCGTCGTACCCGACGCCCCGAGCGCCGCTCCGACGACGACCACGACCACCGTCGCCAGCGGCAAGACGGTGACCTACACCTGGGTCGCGCAATCGTGCCCCAGTGGCCAGACCCTGGCCGGGTACAAGCTCGAGGTGACGGGCGGCACCGTGCAATCCGCGAACCCGACGGGCGCTGATGTCACCACGGCGACCGTCGTCGCCGGCCCGGTCGGATCGATGACCGTCAAGTACCTGTACTACTGCGGACAGGTCGCCTCAGCCTGGTCGCCGTCCTCCACCGCGGTGCCGATCACCGCTGCGACACCGTAAGACTGACGCAGGGACGTCAGCTAAAATAGCCAAGATCCGCGCAACCAGGGTTGCCTCAGCCGGGGCGATGCCTGGAGCCGAATGGTCGACAAGAGTGGGAGTGAGTCTGTGAGTGATGAAGGCCGCCTGCTCGCAGGTCGCTATCGAGTGGGGGCACTCATTGGTCGCGGCGGCATGTCCGACGTGCATATCGGCACCGACGCGCGGCTCGGCCGCACGGTTGCGATCAAACTCCTGAAGTCGTCCCTCGCGGCCGATCCCGCCTTCCGCACCCGCTTCCGCCAGGAGGCCCAGGCCGCGGCGCGGATGGCGCACCCCACGATCGTGCGTGTCTTCGACGCCGGCGAGGAGACCGTCGGAGAACCCGGCGGCCTCGAATCGCAGATTCCGTTCATCGTGATGGAATTCGTCGACGGACGCCTGCTCAAGGACATCATCCGCGAAGGCCCTGTCCAGGCCACCGAGGCCGTGCGCATCATCGACGGCGTCCTGACGGCGCTCGAATACTCGCACCGCGCGGGTGTCGTTCATCGCGACATCAAGCCCGGCAACATCATGATCACCAAGACCGGCCAGGTGAAGGTGATGGACTTCGGCATCGCGAGGGCCATCTCGGATTCCTCGACGACGGTCGCCCAGACCACGGCGATCCTCGGCACGGCATCCTATTTCTCCCCGGAGCAGGCCAAGGGAGAATCCGTCGACGCACGCACGGACCTGTACTCCACCGGCGTCGTTCTCTTCGAGATGCTCACCGGCCGCGCGCCCTTCCGCGGCGATACACCCGTCGCCGTCGCCTACCAGCACGTCAGCGAGACACCGGTCGCCCCGAGCTCGATCAACCCCAAGGTTTCCCCGGCACTCGACGTCGTCGTGATGCGCGCCCTTGAAAAGGACCGTTTCGCCCGGTACCAGAGCGCCGTCGAGTTCCGAACGGATGTCGAGATCGCCGGCTCCGGCGTGATCCCGCTGCACCGCCCCGTCGATGAAGCCACCGCGAGCCTTTTCGGCGCACCGCCCACGGCGACCTCCGGATCGGAGCTCGCGCTCAAGCAACTCGCCGAGGACGCCACGATGGTGCGCACTCAGCGACGGCCCCCGGTCATCTGGATCTGGGCCGGCATCCTCAGCGTGATCGTGATCGTGCTTTCCGTGATGATCTGGGCCTTCAGCCTCACCCCCAGCAGCGACCTCCCGGATAACTCCCGGAAGGTGCCCTCGTTGGTCGGCCAGAGCTACGAGACCGCCCAGAACACCCTCATCGAGTCCGACCTCGCTGCCACGATGGCCCAGGAGGCCAGCGCAACGGTCCCCAAGGACAAGGTCACCCGCACAGACCCGCCCGCTGGAACGATCGCCCAGCCGACCGATGTGATCAAGGTCTACGTATCAACGGGTCCGCAGCCCGTGACGGTGCCCGATGTCACGAACCTGCCGATCGCCGACGCCCAGGCCGCGATCAGCGCTCTCGGGCTCCTGCCAGGGTCGATCACCAAGGAGAACTCTGCGACGATCGCGCCCAACCTTGTGCTGCGCACCGACCCGGCGCTGCAGGGGAGCGCCCAGACCGGCGACACCGTCGATATCTTCATCTCCAGCGGCCTCGTCACCCTGCCGAACCTCGTCGGCCAGTCCCTTCAGGCGGCTAGCGAGCTCCTGCTGGCCCCGTCCGTACAGGTTGTGCCGATCCCGACGCCAGACGCCACGTGCGCCATGAAACCGGGATCTCCGGTCACCAAGCAATCCCAGGCGCCCGGAGACGTGGAGCAGAAGTCCCAGGTGGCGCTCACCTACTGCGCAGGCTAACGCCGCGTTTTCTGCCCCACCCTCCCTC
>NZ_JASJXJ010000262.1:0-2364 GCF_035018685.1 Cryobacterium sp. RTC2.1 | reverse complement strand
TGACGGCGCTCACTGAAATTCCCCAGTTCTGCTCACTGAAATTCCCCACTCCGGGTCGCTTCCGCTCATAGAAGCGGGCCTTCCTCGATGCTGATGGTCTTCGACCACACACCAGCTCGAGAAAGGCCCTACTCCTATGCTTTCAGAGGAGGACGACGTGGACATCCACGCGCTCAAACGCCAAGGGATGACGATCAGTGAGATCGCCCGCCGCACCGACCACGACCGCAAGACCATCCGCGCCTACCTGGCCGGCCAACGCACCCCAGGAGTGCGTCAACGCGCCGCCCCGGACCCCTTCGACGCGTTCCTCGACTACATCACCGCCCGGCTCGCTGAGGACCCGCATCTCTGGGCGGCAACGCTGCTGGACGAGCTCGTCCCGCTGGGCTTCAAGGGGTCGTATCAGACCCTGACCCGCCAGATCCGAGACCGGAATCTGCGGCCGGCCTGCACGGCCTGCGCTCACGTGACGAAGCGACCCAACGCGATCATCGAGCACCCGCCCGGCGAGGAAACCCAGTTCGACTGGGTCGAGCTGCCCGACGCCCCAGCCGGATGGGCGTTCCCGACCAAACGCGCCTACGTTCTCGTCGGGTCGCTCGCGCACTCGGGGGTTTGGCGGGCGGTGATCTCCCCGTCGATGGACCTGCCCCACCTGCTTGCCGCGATGACGGTCCTGCTGGGGCTGCTGGGCGGAGTGACGAAGACGTGGCGGTTCGACCGGATGAGCACCGTGCTGAAGGCCGGGACGAGTGATCTGACGCCGATGTTCGCCGCGTTCTCCAAACACCACGCCGTCAGCGTCGTCGCCTGCCGGCCCCGGTCGGGCAACCGCAAGGGCGTGGTCGAGAAGAACAACCACACCGCCGCGCAACGCTGGTGGCGCAACCTCCCAGACGACGTCACCCTCGAGCAAGCCCAACAACGCCTCACCGCCTTCGCCACTGGCCAAGACGAGCGGCGGCGCGAGGGCCGCGACGGGTCCACGACGGCCGCGGTCATGTTCACCGCAGAACGCCTCCAACCGCTGCCACCAACACTGTTCCCGGTCGTGGTGACCGAGGAACGCACCGCGACACGGCAGGCGCTGATCGATTGGCGCGGGAACCGGTACTCGGTCCCGCCAGAGCTGGCCGCGACCCGCGTCGTCGTTCACCAGCGCCTCGGCGCGGCAACCATCGATATCGCGACGGTCTCGGGCGTTGTCCTTGCCCGCCACACGCTCGCGGAGGCCGGCCTCGGAGTCACGATCCGCGACAGCGGACACATCACCGCGCTTGAGACCATCGCGATGGCCGCCGCGCCTCCCGGCCGGCCGCACCGGAAGAAGGAACGCATCCCACCGGGCACCGCAGCCCGCCGCGCCGCCCTGGCGCTGACCGGCACCACCGAACCCACCACCGTGATCAGCCTGGCCGCCTACGAGACGGCCGCGAAGAACAGGAACACCCTCCGATGAACACCCCACTCACCACCGCCCAGACGACCGCCATGCCCGTGGCCGCGGCGACGCCGGCGAGCGTCTATCAGCAGCTCCGCGGCCACCTCACCGAGCTCAAACTCGCTGACGCCGCCGACGCCCTGCCGCGCGTCCTGGACCAGGCCCAAGCCGAGGGCTGGAGCCTCACCCACGCCCTCGAGCGCCTACTGGCCATCGAGGTCACCGCGACCGACGCCCGGCGGCTCTCGGGCCGGTTCCGCTTCGCGAACCTCCCCACCGGCGCCACCCTGGACGACTTCGACCTCGACGCCGCCTCCGGCATCGACCGAAACCTGCTCGCCGAGCTCGGCACCTGCCGCTACCTCGAGACCGCGACGAACGTGCTGCTGATCGGACCGCCCGGAGTCGGCAAAACCCACATCGCCACGGGCCTTGGCCATGCGGCCGTGACCGCCGGCTACCGCACCTACTTCACCTCTGCCGCTGACCTCGCCGCTCGCTGCCACCGCGCCGCGATCGAGGGCAAGTGGGGCACGATGATGCGGTTCTTCGCCGGTCCGACGCTGCTCGTGATCGACGAGCTGGGCTACCTTCCGCTGCCCGCCGAGGCCGCGTCAGCACTGTTCCAGGTCATCAACCAGCGCTACCTGAAAACGTCGATCGTGATCACCACGAACCGGCCCGTCGGCGCCTGGGGCGAGATCCTCGGCGACACCACCGTCGCCGCCGCGATGCTCGACCGGCTCCTGCACCGATCCGTCGTCGTCACCCTCGACGGCGGCTCCTACCGGCTCCGCAACCACGCCGCCCAATCCAACGAGCTGCGCCGCGTGACAACGGGCACAAACTTCCGCTAATCTAACCCCGCGACCTGGGGAGCTTCGATGAGCAGGACTGGGGAATTTCGCTGAGCGCCGTCA
>NZ_JASJXJ010000261.1:0-2370 GCF_035018685.1 Cryobacterium sp. RTC2.1 | reverse complement strand
TCCATCGTGTGGGCGACCGCCGCGGCGATCGGCAGGCCGGCGCCGAACTTGTTCCGGCAGACGATCCGGCACGAGGTCGCCGTGTCCGCGGTCTCCGCCCGCTACCTCGCCCACGGGTACACGTGGCAGCGGGACCGGAAACCGGTCGCACGCCTGGACCATCAGGCCGACGGTGTCGCGATCCGGGACGGCGAGGCGGAATTGATCGAGGTGGAGCTGACGCCGAAGACCTGGCAGCGCTACAAGATGATCTGCGAGAACCACTCGCACCGCCTCGCCCACGACGGCGTCACCCGGGTCGCGTGCTTCTGCACCGAGGACGCGACCCGAGCCGTGACCCGCGCTGCGGACAAATACGTGTTCCGCACCGAACGCCCCGGCCTCGTGGCAGAGACTGTGTTCGACATCCGCGGCCAATGGGTCGGTCCCGCACTCGACCGGCCGCGCCCCGCGATCCTCGCGGGCGCGTCGATCCTGACGGAGCTCGACGGAGTCGACGGGCAACCGGCCGGGGGAGTGACGCGATGAGCGGCAACCAGTTCGTGGCCGGGAGCGAGGATGCCGCCAGCGACGCGATCGCCGGCGTCCTCAAAGCGGTCTTCACGGTTCTGCTGGTCCTCGTGGCTCTCCCGTTGGTGGTGCCGGTCCTGGCCGGGCGGATCGCCGGGGACGGGATCGCGACCCGGACCCGGTTCTGGCTGGTCTGGCGCTGGCACTGGCTCGTCAACACGATCGGCATCACCCTCGTCACCGCCCTCGTCGGAACGGAGATCGTCTTAGCCACCCTATGGGTGCAGTCCGGGCAGGCGCACGCGTTCTTCACGGGAGCGGACTGGCGGACGGACCTGGCACCCACTCTCGTCCCGTGGATGCTGCTGAACTTGGTCGCGGGGGTGTTGCTGTTGCCGGTGGCGTGGTCGATCCGGCGCCGGAGGATCGCGGACCGGGTGCGGTCCCGCCGGATCCTGGACGTGGTGCGGCAGGAGAAGATCGAGACCGCGCGGAAGCGCGCCGCGGACAGCAACGTCGCCCGCAGCATCGGAGTGCTCCTGGATCGGAACACCGGCCGCATCACCGGCACCACCCGAAACGCCGTCACCGTCCCGTTGCACCTGGATGAGGGGCGGAGCGCGTTCGGCGTGACGAGCCGGGTGACCGTGCGGACTTTCGCGGACCGGTTCTACGATGCCCGGCGGGTGCGGGACTGGGTCGACCCCACCGGCACCTACCTGGTCCTGCCCGGGACCTCGTCAGCGCTGCGGGCGTTGATCATCGCGGAATCCGGCAGCGGCAAAACCGTCCTGATCACCGGGCTGGTGCTCTGCGCCCTCGAGTACGGGTGGCCCGTGTTCGTGATCGACGCCAAGGGTGACCCGGCCGACGCCGCGGACCTGGTCGCTGTCGCCGAATCCTATGGGCGCACCGCGGTCGCCGGTGGGACGTGGGACTTCTTCAATGGGACTGCGGAGCAGGTCACTGCGAAGCTGATGCGGCTGATGCCGGCCCCTGATGGCGCGAACCAGCACTATCTTGATGAGATCCGCGGTGTCCTCCAAGCCGTTCAGGACAGAGCGCCGATCCGGAGCGTGGCCGAGTTGCGGGAGCGGTTGACGGACCCGGGTCCGCATGCGCGGGACCAGTACGACCTGTCGATGGTGAACAAGGTCATCGACCGGGACGGCACCACCGCCGGAGAACGTGCTCTCCAGAGTCTGCTGGTGGCGCTCCGCCCGTTGGAGCGTTGGATCGGCCCTGGCGGCTGGTCCTACGACGCCCCGCGCGCCAACGTGACCATCGTTCCGCTGTCTCCGGTCGACGACGCCCAGGCACGCCTGGGCGACTTGCTGCTGCTGGACCTGCGGAACTTCCTGGCCTCCCGCCTCGAACGGCGCGACAAAAGTCCGGTGGTGGTGATCGTGGATGAGTTCCCGCAACTCGTCACCGGTGCCCAAGACCCGGGAGACACCGCGGGCAGCTTGTTCGAAACGGCACGCAGTGCCGGCGTCGGCCTGGTCCTGGCCACGCAGAGCCCGGCCGGGCTCTCCAACGAGGAGGTCCGCCGGCGCCGGGCTCTCACGAGTGGGGCCGCGCTGATCTTCGGCCGGTCCAAGGACCCGGAAGAGATCGTCAAGTACGCCGGGACGGTGATGCGGATGGAAGCCGCCGGTCGGGCCAGCGGCGATGAGCTCGGCAGCGCGCGCGCCCAACACTCGTTCGTGATCCCACCCCAGGATGTCCGCGAAGCCGCCGACGGCGCCTTCTGGATCGTCCAAGGCGGCGCCATCGCCCCGTTCCGAGCCCTTCCGAACCGGACCATCACCACCCAACAGGGACCGGCGGACACGACAGCCGGCGCCGCAGCGGATCCGG
>NZ_JASJXJ010000260.1:0-2374 GCF_035018685.1 Cryobacterium sp. RTC2.1 | reverse complement strand
CTGGTCTCGGACATCAGCACAAAGGCAGGGACGATGGTCATCGCGGGACGGCCGTATAACGTGCCGCTGGACCCCATCACGCTCGCTGCTATCGATGCGGTGCTGACGGCGCGGCTGGCGCTGCGAACGAACAACCCGCACCTCGTCCTCACGAAAGACTCACGCGCTCACGAAACTGCAGCGTCGCCGTATTTCATGACTCATATTCTCGATCCGGCCGGCGTCACGCCAGCTGTCCTGCGTCAAACCCGTCTCGCCGATCTCGCCCACTCCCACGACCCGAGACTGGTCGCCGCGGCATTCGGCATGACAGCCGGCGGCGCACTGCACTACGTCTTCGATGCTGTCGACCGCGAGGAAGAAGTCTTCGCTTCAACCTATGAAGATTAGGTATCAACTCGCATACGTCAACTTGAACGTATGCGGCTTGGCGAAGGGCAGGTTGCTCGTCATGATCAGTGAGGCGTGTTCGTAGCGAGATGACACGAGTTGGAAGAACAGGTTCGCGGCGTCCTGGTCGAAGGGGATGTAGCCGACCTCATCGACGATCAGCAGGCTGTAACGGCGCAGCCTGATGAGTTCGGCGGCGAGTTTGCCTCGTGAGTGGGCTTCTTGGAGTCGAGTCACCCAGCCCGTCGCGGTGTCGAAGAGGACCCGGTGGCCGGCTTTGGCGGCCTTGATTCCAATGCCGACGGCGAGGTGTGTTTTCCCGGTTCCGGGAGGCCCGAGGAGGACGATGTTCTTCGCCTCGGTGGCGAACACGCTCGTGCCGAGGTGCGCGATCAGGTTCCGGTCTGCGGAGGGCTGGTGGTCGAAGTTGAAGTCCTCGAGGGTTTTGTGACCCGGGAACCGGGCGGCCTTGATGCGGAGCGCTGCCCCGGAGGCTTCGCGTTCGGAGACCTCTTTGGAGAGCACTGCGGCGAGGTATTCCTCGTGGGACCAGCCCGCGTCGCGGGCCTGGTCGCCCAGGCGCCGGAAGGCTTCGCTGATCCGTGGGGCCCGCAGCGCGCGGGCGTAGTACTCGATCTGCGAGGCCGCTTCCGACCCGGTCATGACGCGACCGCCAACACGGTCGGGGTGGTGTCTAGGTCAACGCTGAAGAGTTCGTCGTAGCGGGCCAGTGAGGCCATCTCGACGACGGCAGTGACCGCGGGCCGGCGGGCGCGTTGGGCTTGGAACTGCGCGCGCAGCTCGGCCGCGCGGAGGACGTGCGCCGGATCGGTCACGGTCAGTTGCCGAGCCCATTTCCGGCGGTGCGCGGCGATGAGGACCCCGTCGTGGTGGACGGTGACGCGTTCCAGGCCCGCTGTCACGTCCACGACCCGGCCGATCATGGTCGGGTCGACGGAGTAGTCGTTGCTGAAAGCGCGAACGTAGTAATCCCGTGGGAGCCGGACGCTATTTCGGAACATCACTTCCGGCGCCAGCGGCGGCAGCCCGCGCATCGCCGCCCGGTCGATGCTGATCAGGTCCTGCGGGCGGCCTCTGCGTGACCGGGAGAGACGGTTGTTCGCGATGGGCAGCCACCCGGCCAACTGCTCATTGAAGTCGTCGGGCGAGGTGAACGCCCGGCCCGACATGAAGCGGCTGCGGAAGAACCGATTCATCCGCTCGACCATGCCCTTGGACTCGGGGTCACGGGCCTTGAGTAGCTTGATCTGGGTGCCGAGCGTACCGGCGAACGCGGCGGCGGGCTCGGTGAGTTTCCCGCGCCCGATGCCGGTCTCGTTGTCCCAGGTCAGCCGGGCGGGAACGGCCTCGGCCTCCTGCAGCAACGACCACATCCCGCCGAGCAGATCCGGCGTCGTCCGAGACGGCAACATGCGGGCCTGGATGAATCCGGAGAACGTCGAAGTCATCACCAGCACCGGCGGCGCAGCAGCCTGGTCATGGCCCAGCGGCAGGTCTTCGTGCGGGAACCAGAGATCACACTGGACCTGGAACCCGGGCGGGTGCACCAGCCGGTCCGCGGGGTCCGGCACCGCGTACTCCGGGCGCAGCTCGGCGATTTTGGCCCGGAACAGCGACGGAGACCCCGACCAGCCCACCCGTTCGGCCGCGGTCGCGGCCGGCATCGTCGGCGTTGCCGCAAGCAACACCCGCACCTGCGACGCAAACGCGTCGAAACTCGACCCGGTCGGCTCGCGCTTATACGTAGGCGACCTATCCACAGCCAACGCCCGATCCACCGTTCCCCGGGACACCCCGGCCAGCCGGGCTATCTCCCGTTTCGAATGCTTGCCCGTCGAATGCAGGTGGCGAATCTCTGCCCAATCATCCAATTTGATCACCTTCCATAATGGTTGGTGGCCCTATTTTCAGTTGGCGTTTCTGGCCCTGTTTTCGGTCGGCGTTAACAGGTCCCCCTCATACC
>NZ_JASJXJ010000259.1:0-2384 GCF_035018685.1 Cryobacterium sp. RTC2.1 | reverse complement strand
CGCTCTTTCGGGCGCGACCTGCGCAAACGGGCGCGGCGGCGAAGACCGGGGCGCTGGATCCGGCTAGAAGTGCATGTTCATCGCGACCGGTTCCCCGACGACGGATGCTTCGACGACTGACTCCTCGGCGACGACGTCTTCCGGGTAGCGTTCGGCTTCGATCTGCTGGAGGCTCTTACCCTGGGTGTGCGGCGCCCAGACGGCTCCGACCACGAGCGAGACGGCGAGGAAGCCGATCAGGATGAGGCCGAGCCAGGACAGCCCGATCGAGGTCAGCAGGATCGGGAAGACCATGCTGAGCAGGCCGACCATGATCCGGGCGACGAAGAACAGGATGCCCTGCGCGCTCGCCCGGTACTCGGTCGCGAAGAGCTCGCTGGCCCAGAGGCCGTAGAAGGCCTGGGCGCCGATGCCGGCCGCGACGCCCCAGAGCACGGCGAAGGAGAGCAGCGCCGGCATGGTCGGTTCGGCGAAGACGAGCACGGCCCAGGCAGCGATGCCCAGAAGCGAACCGACGATGTAGAGGATGCGGCGGTTGAACCTGTCGGCGAGGCGCATGAAGCCGAAGTAGGTCGTGGCCACCGTGAGGCCCCAGACGAGCGCCTGCAGCAGGTACTGCTCCGTGGCGCTCTCGACTCCCGCGGCGGCGTAGACCCGCGGCATGAAGATTCCGGCCTGTCCTGCGACTATATTCCAGAACGAGTACACGCCGATCAGGAAGAAGATCGCGGTGATGTTTGCCTTCTTGCTGAAGAGCGCCTTGACGCCGTGGAAGACGTTGGTGGATGTCGCCTTCGCGTTGGATTCCTTCCAGATGGCCGTCTCCGGCAGTCCCTGCCGCATGTACCAGGTGATGAAGGCCACGACGAAGAGCTCGGCGAAGATGAGCCGGCTGCCGAGGAGGCCGAGGGGCTCGACCGCGACGGCGAGGAGGAAGCCGATCAGCGGGCCGCAGGACCAGGCGAGCTGGGCGGCACCGACGTGCTTGGCGCGCTGCCCGGCCGGCGCCTGCTCGGAGAGGTAGGTCCACGAGGCCGGAACGCCGGCCCCGACGGCGATACCGGTGATGATGAAGGCGAGCAGCAGCATCCCGTAGCTCATCGCGAACACGGCGAGGGCGACGCCGATCATATAGACGATGAGGTCGTAGGTATAAATGAACTTGCGACCGTACTTGTCGCACAACGGGCCGCCGATGAGCGCACCCGCCGCCGCACCGAACGCGTTCGCGCTCAGGGCCGCGAGCAATCCGACCGCGAAGTCGTCGATCCCGAACTCCTTCTGCCAGAGCGACAGGCTGGTTGCGATCGCGATGATCGATCCCGCTTCGATGTAATTGGACATCGCCACCGAGATGGTGGCTTTCATTCCGGTTGTGCTTTTGTTTCCAATTCGGACCACGAATGGTCCTCCTTTGCTCTCGTCATTGATGCAGAGGCTCGTGGCCTCGGCTTCGAGGACGCGATGCGGTGGCGCCGGTGGCGCCGCACCGTTCATTGAATGAAACGATTCAATGAGGTGTCCCAGCAGACTACGTCACAATCGTGTGCCTGCCTAACCATTTCGGGTGCGCCGTGACCGGGGGCGACGATCCGGGAGAACCGGGGAGTTGACGCGCTGCGGTTTCCGGAGTTATAGTCGAGATAGTTGAAACGATTCAATTACCACGAAGACGAGGACATCCCATGAGCTTTGCCAGTCGCGAACTCCGCGAAGAAATCCTGTACTGGTGCAAGGAGTCGGTGCGTACCGGACTCAACTTCAACACCCAGGGCAACATCTCGATTCGCCTGCCCGAGCATGACGCGATCGTCATTACGCCCTCCGGCATCCGCTACGACGTGCTGACGGTCGACGAGATGGTCGTCGTCGGCTATGACGGCGTCGTCATCGAGGGGGACCTGTTCCCGTCGACCGAGACGGATGTCCACCTCGCCCATTACCGCCGCCGCCCCGACATCAACGCGATCGTGCACACCGAGTCGCCGTACGCGAACATGTTCGGCGCCGTCGGCAAGACCATCGACCCCGTGCTGCTGAACATGGTGCTCTACGCCAAGGGCGCCGTGCGCATCATGCCGTTCGAGTTCTCCACCAACAAGGACTTCGGCGAGCTCAGCGCCGCGCTCATGGGCGACGACACGAACGCCGTCGTCTGGGGCAACCACGGCATGATCTCGGTCGGCGAAGACGTCGCCGGCGCATTCAAGGTCGCCGTCGCGGTCGAGGCCAACGCGCAGGTGCTCTACGGGGCCCTGCAGCTCGGCACCCCGAACATCCTCGAGCTCGAGAAGATCGTCATCCCCGAGGGTGCGCGCCTGCCCTAAGCGGCATTCGGCACCCGATGTGCGGCGGCCCCGAGCGGGCCGCCGCCGCGCGCACCC
>NZ_JASJXJ010000258.1:0-2402 GCF_035018685.1 Cryobacterium sp. RTC2.1 | reverse complement strand
CCGGACGAGGTCCGCACCCTGACCCAGATCGCGGCCGATGTGCTCACCGACGTCCTGATCAGTGGGGTCACCCCGGATGGACTGGGCAAAGGGGTGACCGCGCAGGTCAACGTCACCGTTCCGGTGCTGACCTTGTTGGGGAAGAGCGAGGAGCCCGGGTATCTGACCGGGTACGGACCCATCGACCCCGACACCGCGAGGCGTCTCGCCGCCGGGGCGCCGAGCTTCACCCGGCTCCTCACCCACCCGGAAACCGGCGTCGTGCTCTCGATGGGACGCGACACCTACAAACCGCCCGCGGCTTTGAAGAAGTGGCTCGAGGTACGGGATGAAACCTGCACCTTCCCCGGCTGCCGCCGCTCCGCCAAACGATCAGACCTCGATCACAGTGTGGAGTGGCAACACGGCGGGGAGACCGACGCGATGAACCTCGCCCATCTCTGCCCGTATCACCACGCGGTCAAGAGCTACACCCGGTGGACGCCCAGGCACCTCGGCGACGGTCGCATCGAATGGACCTCCCCCGCCGGGTACAGCTACATCGTCGAACCCTCCGCCGACATGAGACCACCCCGGAAACCCAAACCCGAACCGAAACCACCGGTCCCGATCGTTGACGTCTGGAACCTTGACCCCGCACCCGACGACCCCGACGACCCGACACCGTTCTAGAACGGACCTGGGCCGACGCCGTCTAGGGACGGCGACGGCGCCGACTGCGGATGAGGTACTCGGCGACCGTCAGGTTCAGGACCCAGGCGGCACCCATCAGGACCGCGCGGGAGGGCTCGTCCTGCGCCCCGAAAAGGATCGCCCCCGGGATCAGCAGCAGCGCCTGCGTGCCTGCGGCGACGGCTATCGCGTAGGCCCGAGTCATCCACTCGCCGTGCCTGACGAAATCGCGGCGCAGGATCGCGCGGATACCGAGAACGAGGCTCACGGCCATCGCCGATCCGAAGAAGAGCCGAATCACGCCGAGGGCGATGCCGTCACCCGGCGGGTGCGGGTAGAGCACCACCATCCACAGGCCGGACAGCGCGGAGAGCAGGCCGGCGGGGATGAGGATGACTCCCGCGATGCGGTGCCACCTGCTCGCCCGGCGCCGCAGGGCGGGAACGAACTGGAAGGCGCCGAGGAGGCAGAAGACGGTCACGCTGACGATGTGCGTGACGACGGGCATGGGGGAGTCGAGGAACCGGACGTTGTGCTCGGTGGCGGTGGAGCCCCCTGTCAGCTCGGTGAGGCGCGCAGCCCCGGCGAGAATCGGGATGAGGCTCAGCAGGATCAGTCCGGCCGGTGCGAGCCATTGCGGCCGCGGAGTTCGCGTGCGTGCCCGGGTGCGATCAGCGCGAGGAACCGCGGCAGCCGGCCTGTCCTGCGTTGCACCGTCTTGTGTCGGCCTGTCCCGTGTCGCCTTGTCCCGTGTCGACGTGTCTCGAGTGATCTTGTGGTTCGTCACCGGTCACTCCTTGTCAGGACGTTGACCGAGATCAACGTGGCTCCGAGGTCTGCGACCCGTCTCAGTAGCCCGTGCAGGGCGGCCTGGTCCACGACCGGGCCGGTGAGGGTCGTTGTCCCGTCGTTCGCCTCGGTCAGCCGGAAGCCGTCGAACCAGTCGGTCCAACAGGCATCCAGCTGCCCCTGAAGCCGGATCTCGTAGGTGTCGAGTTCACCGCGCCCGAGGGGCGCCACGTGTCCGTTTTTCATGTCATTCCTCCTCGGTGGTCCGGCGAATCCGGGTCAGACCGTCGGCGTCGTGTCGAGCCGTGCAGGGTTGACCGCCGCGGGCGCCGTCGTTGTGCGCAGGTTCGACCACAGGGAGTATCGGAGCCAGATCAGGGCCAGGCCCATGGGGATGGCGGCCATCCGTTCGAGGGTGTGCGGGAGCAGTGCGCCCGCGATGGGCGTCACGGCCGCTGCGACGATCAGAAGGATGCCGGCCCCGCGTGACAGGACACGGGCCCGGAGGATGGAAATGCCGAACAGCAGGGCGCCGACGACGTAGAGCAGACCGCCGACCTGGGGGAGCGCCGCGAGGGGGCCGAGGTCGTTCACGGCCGGGTAGCGGCCGAACAGTCCGACGATGTCCACGGCGAGCTGGGGGGCTGCGGTCGCGACCAGGGGCGCGATGAGGGCTTCGGTGAAGTTGAAGGATGCCTGCAGGATGAAGAAGAATCCGAACATCAGGTAGGCGATCAGGCCGAGCAGCCCGAACTTCTGCACCTGCCGCAGGTAGATTCCGGTGAGACCGATCATGGCCAGAACGGCCATGCCGAAGCTGAGGACGTGCACCGTGATCCACATCTGAGTGGAGAGCGAGGCGACCACGTCGGCCGGGTGGATGAACTGGATGATGATGTAGCTGTCTCTTATACACATCTCCGAGCCCACGAGACGGACTC
>NZ_JASJXJ010000257.1:0-2410 GCF_035018685.1 Cryobacterium sp. RTC2.1 | reverse complement strand
CCACCACTGGTGCTCTTCCGCACGACCAGTGGGGCTCAACCGCACGATCGGGTGGGGCTCAGAGACTCGAATACTCATCTGGGTTCCTATCACAGTGCTGCGGCCGTTTCTGAGCCCACCCACACCCGTTGTTCTGGCCATCCTTGGCGGTTGACCTTTTCGGTCTTGGTAATTATTATTACCATGATTCAATCCTCTGTTCCGGATCGGAATACTTGGATTGAAGAACAGTATGGCCGCAATGGGCAGCGCACTCCGTGTCGCGAGATGGCAGTCCAGGAGGGGGATCGGAGCTCCCACGAAGCAGTCTTGTTGCTGACGTCGTATACGAATGAGTCGTTCTCGCCACTTGCTCTGCAGCGTGCGACTCAGGGGCGTCGGTGCGGCCTGCTCAAGAAGTCGCCCCCGCTTGCGCGCGACACACCGAAACCCTGGGCCCTCAGGGAATTGGCTGGGTGTAGAACATTAAACGTGAGGAGTACTCATATGTTCCCCTATCTCGCTGAGAGTCGGAGGGAGGCCTGATGGCAGACTCGCTGGTGGCCAGCGCTCGGCTTTCCGAGGAGCAGGGGCTCGGGCCCACAACGCAACCGCGGAAACCCGAGATACGCTGGCTTGACTCCGCCAAGCGAGTTCACGCGGCGAAGTCCACACCCGACCTCCTCCACGAGCACTTCCAAACCAACGCCAGCTGGCGCGTCGGAACGAAGTACCCGGGAAGAAGGAACTTCCATGGGTGGTATTGGTTTTCTGGGTCAGCCCAACATGTTCAATTTGAGTCAGGGTTTGAGCAGACAGCACTAATGGTCTTTGACTTTGACGGCGACGTCGTCGGGATCTCAGCACAGCCGTTTCAAATCGATTTCGGACGTAAACGCGCGCCAGCGACCCATGTGCCCGACTTCTTCCTTGTGCGGCGGGATGGCACGCAGGTCGTTGTAGACGTTCGGCCCGTTAGCCGACTCGACGACAAAGCGAAGGCCACATTTCTCGAAACGCGAGATGTATGCAGAGGCATTGGTTGGAACTACGACGTCTTTGCGTGGATAGACCACACGTACCAGCGCAACCTCGAATGGTTGGCAGGATATCGCCACCCGAGAAACGCCCCGCCGGCCGAATTAGAAACTGAGCTGCTTCGTCACTTTGAGCAGCCTGCGCGAATCGGCGATGTCATTACTTCAATGCCCATTGCGAATCCGCCAATGATCATGGCCTGGAGCTATCACCTTCTCTGGCGGCGGGTCCTGACGACTGACCTGGGACGATCCCTATCGAAAGACCACCTCATCCAATTGGTGCACCATGCATAGGCAAGTGTCGCTGGGTAGCGAGGTCGTGCTCGACGGGAACAGCTACCTCGTTGTCGAGATTGCGAACGCACGGCTGACCCTTCGGGACCTGGAGAAGGGTGGATATCGTCACCTTCACGTCACTGAACTCTTCATGCGCGGACAACTTGAGACGGTGAAAACGGTTCCGATATCTGCAGAGCGAGACATATCGACCGTGGCGACGATGAATGAGCGTGCGAACGCTGACGCTGAGTTTTGGCGCGAGCACATTTTCGAGGTGATTCACGGGCGGAAATATTCGGCTGGGCCGAACCAGAAGATCCGAGGCAGATATGACCCTGCGAAGCACCCGCAATATCGGCGCATTGAGTCAAAAGTGCGTGAACTCACAGATCCGCCGTTCGACCTGCGCGTGTCCGCGCGAACCATTCGAAGGAAGATTCACGAATATGAGACCTGTGGCTTCGCTGGGCTCGTGGACAAGAGACTCCTTCGACGCGAAGGACCTTTGAATCGTGCCGACGAACGCGTCGTTGAGGCGCTCCAAATCGCTGTCGATGACCAGGTAAACCGCTCCACAGTCACTCGTGGAAAAGTGGTTTCCGAAGCCATACGGGAGCTTCATCGAAAATTTGGAAACGATGTCGAAATTCCGCATAGATCGACCGTTTACCGGTACTTGCAGACGCTATCCGCAGGCAAGGAGACCTTCGGGTTAGCAACTTCTCGGCGCTCACGAGCGAGGAGTCCGCAGCACACCTACGGCGGGATTACGGCCACCCGCCCGGGGGAGTATGTCCAGATTGACGCAACGAAGATGGATGTTCTCGCCCTTGACGAACAAGGTAAGGAATGCCGGGTTACTGTTTCGCTTCTTGTTGATGTCTTCACCTGCAGCATCCTCGCTTTCGTGATGAGGCCTGAGGCCCTGAAAGGTGTCGACCAGGCTCTGCTACTGGCTCGCGCATTTGTGCCAGCGCCGTTTCGGCCGCACCACAGCGAACAGATGCAGATTGCGAAGTCGGGACTGCCCGCTGGGGTCACGTCCCGCTGAGTGGTGGAGTTTCTCAACACCATGCGGGTCAGTTGTTCTAGCTTAGGCGGCGGCGAGTTCG
>NZ_JASJXJ010000256.1:0-2502 GCF_035018685.1 Cryobacterium sp. RTC2.1 | reverse complement strand
GTCGTGGTCCGCGTCATCCAGCTCGCACTGGGCCACTAGCCGCGAGCACCATATTCTCAATACCACCCCGACAACGTGCCACCTCTACCTAGCCTTGTTCGTGAAAGAAGCCACTGTGTCTAACTCTCCCGTTCCAACAACAACTAAATCCGCTCTCCGTCTTTCCCAACTCCTGCGCCATGCCGTGGTCGACAGCCAAGGAAAACAACTTGCCAAACTCGCTGACGTCATTGTTCGCCTCAGGGGAGATGACTACCCCCTCGTGACCGCGCTCGTGGTCAAAGTGGGTTCCGAAACCATCTACGTCCCGATCGCCGACGTCAGAGCCTTGGAACCCAATCGAGTCGAGCTCACCACAGCCCGCTTGAACGTGCGGGCATTCCAGCGCCGCCCGGGCGAGGTCCTACTCAACGCTGACGTCCTGGGCCACCGCCTCATCGACGTGCACATGGCCTCCCTCGTCCGTGCTCACGACATTTATCTCAGCTCCGACACCGCCACGTGGGCTGTCACAGGATTGAACGTGCACCAAACCCACTGGTGGTCCACCCGGAAGACCATCTCCACCGACCCGGCACGGGACTGGAAATCCTTTGAAGCCCTCATCGGCCACGAACCCTCGGTCCTCGTTCGCGCCCCGTTTGGGAAATTACGCCGTCTCAAAGCAGCCCAAATTGCAGACCTCATCGAAACGGCAGACGCTAAAGAGCAAAGCGAACTCCTCACTCAAGTCCACAACGACCCGGAATTCGAAGCAGACGTCTTTGAAGAACTCGACGAAGACAGCCTCACCCATCTCCTCAAATCCCGAAGTACTGCTGACGTCGCTTCTGTCCTGACCCGGATGCGGGCAGATGACGCGGCCGACGCCATCACTGACCTTCCCCAGGCGCGACGCCGGGAAGTCCTCGCTCTGCTCCCTGAACCCCAACACACCAAAGTTCTGGCCCTGCTGGGCTACCACACTGCAACGGCAGGGGGCCTCATGGGTGTGGAATACCTCGCTCTGGCGGAGCACGCGACCATCCAGGACGCCCTTGATCTCATTCGCACCTCGACAACTCAACAACCGGAAGCGCTCACCACCATTTACAGCACCGCCGACGACGGAACACTCCGTGGTGCGATCAGTATCATCCGCGCCCTCCAAACAGACCCGCACCGTCCCCTCCGCGAAGTCGCTGACCCTGATCCCGTTCACGCCGCACCACAAGATGACATCATCGACGTCACCACCCGCATGGCTGACTTCAACCTCCTCACCCTCCCGGTCCTCGACGAAAGCGGCCACATCCTCGGCATCATCACCGTCGACGACGCCCTCGAAGCCGCCCTGCCCCAGGACTGGCAACGCCGCGAACCCCAAACTCACGCCTCCCTCACCCCGGGCGCCGTGTGAGATCGTGCCGTCTTTTCGAACAGTGGCTCCTCCCAGTGAAGGATCGTCTCATCCAGAGCAGCGTTACGATTTCACTGAGATAGCGGCGGAGGAAATGGGCTCGGATCTCCGCTGACACGATCTCAGTTCCGCGCTACGTAGAGGCGATTCGGCGACACCGGCTGCGAAGTGCTTTCTTCTCTTCCCTCCGTCTCTCTTCTCACCGAATTCGTAAGGTTGACCGAGAGCTCAGGAGAATCACATCACGGGCGCTATGTTCGCCAGTGAATATTGGCTTCGTTGGGCACCACCTGTGGTGCGGGTGAGCCCCACTGTTCAGATGCGTGATTCGTATCGTTCAGCCCCACTGCCGGCGTGGTTGAGCACCACCTGAAAAGCTCCTCCCACCATGTGAGCGCCACGTGGTGGAAGGAGTACCGGCAATGGTACGGAAGATCAAAGCGAAGCAGATCCTGCAGCAGCGAAATCAGGGTTTGTCGCGACGGGCGATCGAGTCTGCTCAGGGGATGTCCCGGCACAGTATTCGGGCTGTGCTCGCTGCAACAGAGCGGCTCGGGCTCGGCTGGGACGACGTCGCGGAGTTGTCGGAGGCCGCGGTGTATTCGATGTGTCAGCGCCAACGGCCTACTATTCAACGAGCGTCGACACGATGCTGTTCCCCGGCCGCGGCGTGCATGAGAGCGTCTTCGCGCAGCCGGGCTGGGCGCCGGTGGCCTCGAAAAAGCCCCGGCTTCCCTGCACCTGGGGGAGGCGAGGAATGTGCCGGGGCTCGTTTGTTGGAGTGGGGGACTCCGCCGTCAACGGTAGGCGGGTGGGCTGAATGCCGGCTGTGCGGGACACGCGTGTGCGGTGGGAACGGCAAGGTCGGAACTGGTGATCCCGAGTGTTTCAGAACTAACGGTGAGTACTGCAATTCAAGCAGGAGGTTGTGTGACGTAGTCATGAGAATTGCTGCAGGCGAGATTCCGTCGATCTGCGAAGGCGAGAAACGGGAGTCGTGAGACGTTTTATATCTCTAGGGTTATGATGACGGCGCTCACTGAAATTCCCCAGTTCTGCTCACTGAAATTCCCCACTCCGGGTCGCTTCCGCTCATAGAAGCG